>JAYVPP010000095.1:0-14218 GCA_043757305.1 Candidatus Kaiserbacteria bacterium | reverse complement strand
GCACACATGCGCTTATACAAAAAGCAGTCGAGTTTAAGCATTTGGCATACGTAATCATCGACGAGCAGCATCGCTTTGGCACGGCACAGCGCCGCGCTCTCGCAAAGAAAGACAATCGCATTCCGCACCTTCTCTCAATGACTGCAACACCAATACCCCGCACGCTCGCACTCACGGTCTACGGCGACCTCGACGTGACCCTCCTCGACCAAATGCCTGTGGGTCGCAAGCCCATCATCACCCGCACAGTGCAAAAGGGTGAACGCGAGCCGATGTACGCACATCTTCGCGAAGAGCTTGAGCGCGGCAAGCAGGCGTATGTCATTTGTCCGCGCATCGATGAGCCTGACCCCGATAAAGAGTTTGCACTTCAGGCAAAGTCCGTGAAGGCAGAGGCGGAACGGCTCGCAAAAAAAGATTTGAAGGGATATCGTCTGGGAATTCTTCATAGCAAAATGTCGCCTGACGCAAAAGAAAAGCTGATGGAGGATTTTACTGCGCATAAAATAGATGTGCTTGTGGCGACGTCAGTGGTGGAAGTCGGTGTAAATGTACCAAACGCAACCGTGATACTCATCGAAGGCGCAGAGCGTTTTGGACTTTCACAACTCCATCAGCTTCGTGGTCGTGTAATGCGTTCATCCGACCAGGCGTACTGCTATCTCCTTCCAGAATCGACCGGAGAAAAAACAGTCGAACGCCTCAAAGCACTCACCACTGCGAAAAACGGCTTCGAGCTTGCAGAGTACGACCTTGCACTTCGCGGCTCGGGTGAGCTCTATGGTGCACGGCAGTGGGGACTCACCGACCTCGGTATGGAAGCGATTAAAAATATGAAAATGGTAGAAGCTGCACGCAAAGAAGCTGCTGCACTTATAGCTCACGACTCCTCACTCGCGCAACACCCAGAACTCAAAGCGCGTTCGGAAGCTATCGTCGGGACGCTGCATTTTGAGTAGTTATAAAACTACCTCTAACTTATTCCCATCCAAATCAAGAAATACAAAAGTCAAACCAAAGCCAATATCTTCAACTGGGGAAATATTTTTTACAAAAGATTTTAAACGTTCGTAATCCTCCCGGACAGCACTAGACACGAGCACGGCAACCTGATGTCCAGGTTGCTTTGTAGGACTATCGGCAACATTGAGTGCGAGCTGCGAATCACCGAGTCTTAAAACGGTATATACGTTTGACTCTCTTTCGATTTTGAAACCAACGCTTGTATAGAATGTAATTGACTCGCTCATATTGCGAACATAAAAAATCGGACATTGCACCCTTTTAAACATATTATTTATTTTATATATTTTCCGTACTCGCTCGAAGGATACCCTGGACTTTCGCGTGTGGTACTCCATAGGTATAAAGGGAGCTTCACGCCAATACAGTTGCCAAAAATATCAGCGACTTGAAACGTAAAGTCGCGGCCTGAACCACGGCCTGATGGGTGCCCCCACACACGCTCGTTGCGCGAACGAAAGCGCGCCTGCGTGAGCACCTCTCTGCGGAAGAGAATACTGTTGTCTGCACCGGGGTATAAGTCCATAGTGCGGTAAAAAAGCTTTCGGGTGTATGGAAACCATTTAAACGGAAATGGAATGTACTTGTGCCACCAAAACTTCATGAGTACACCGCGCGAACGGCGCGCGCGCGCAGTGACTTCTTCCGCTGGCACCACAAGAGACTCTTCTCCCTTATCTCTGATGAGCGCTTCAACATCAAGCAACTTTCCTTCATACTCACGCTTGTGCATGATGGTTTGAATGCCCACCATTGTGGCATTGTATTTTTCTGCGAAGTAGTACTGCACCTCAATACGGTTAAGAAGACACGCGTCGTCGGCATCTTGTGTAGTAATCCAGCCGCCCTTTGCCATTTTAAAACCATAATCGCGTGCAGAGAAGCCTGCATTGATATCGTACCCGCGCCAATTTTTCTTGGGAAGATTGCGACCAGGGTTGAGGAAGTACTTCACACGCGGATCACGTTTCATAAAATCTTCAACAATGCTCCTAGTAGCATTTTCACCGTGGTCGTCCACGATGATAATCTCCAGATTTTTGTAGGTTTGGTTAATGAGCGACTCAATGGAGGGAATCATCTTGTACTCAGAGGTACGTGTAGGAATAACAACGGAAATAAGTGGCTCTTGCATAATGTGGCTATGATACCTCGTATAACTCCCCTTTCACAAGGAAGGTGACTCATGAAAAACAATCACACCCTGCCCATATAACTTTTGAACCCAGACCTACCCCCAACCTTTCAAAAGTCATATGGGCAGGGTGTTGTCACAGGAGTTTTCGTGGACTATCCCCGCATGGCATATTTTGAGCCTTCGCGGGACCGAACGCTTATACTGCATGGTGGACGTCGGAGCGGGTGAGAAAATATGCCATGCGGGGATATAGTCAAAGAGTTGCCAACGTGTCGTAGCAAAAGCACTACCGATGGAGTACAATCCTCGCATGAAGATCGTACTTGCGACTCCTATCTATCCGCCAGAAATTGGCGGACCTGCGACGTATACAAAAGAGCTCTGTGAACGTCTCGGTACAACACACGATATTACTGTCGTAGCGTACACACACCATGGCGTTGTGTTTCCGAATACAACGCTCAGTGAGGTGGAGAAATACGCCCCGCTGCCACTGCGCCTCATGCGCTTTTTTCTTGCAACACTTCGCGCCTCGAAAGGCGCCGATGTCATCTACGCGCAAAATGCAGTGGCAGCGGGGCTTCCCTCCGTCCTCGCGGGAATGCTTCGCAGAATACCCGTCGTGATTAAGTTTGTGGGCGACGAAGCGTGGGAACGAGCAACACAGCAACATATCACTACAAAACGTCTCGAAGAATTTCTCGAGAATCCCGACGGCAATATGCGCACGAGGCTTATGCTCGCGCTTCAAGGTTTCGTCCTTCGCCGTGCAGCCCGCGTCACTACTCCGTCGGTCTACCTCGGTGAAGCTATCACTCGTGCATACCACCTCGATCCTGCCCGAGTCGTACCAAACTACAACGCCTCAGAAGAAGATGCGCACGAAAAGCCCGTCTTCCCCCTTGAAAAGAAACCCCACCAGATAGTGGCAACTGCCCGCCTCACCGCATGGAAAGGAATCGATGGCATCATCCGCGCGCTTGCTCTGATACAGAAAAAATATCCTGACGCACGTCTCGTCATTGCTGGCGATGGGCCCGAACGCTACACGCTTGACGCCTTGACTCACGAGCTCGGCCTCAAAAATAGCGTCACCTTCCTCAATAATATCTCACGCGCTGAAACATGGCAGCTTCGTGAAGAGTCGGATGTCTATGTCCTCAACTCCACGTACGAAGGACTTCCTCACACCATTCTGACCTCCTTTGCAGCACGCATTCCTGTGGTTGCTACAAACATCTCAGGCACCAATGAAGCAGTCATCCATGAAGTAAATGGCCTTTTGGTAGAGCCCGGGAATAGCACCGAGCTTGCAAAGGCAATCACCCGCTACTTCGACGACAGCGCTCTCTGCGCACGCATGGTAGAAGGTGGAACAAAAACACTCCACGAGAAGTTCTCATGGAGCACACACCTCAAAAATCTTGAAACACTTCTAGCGGTTCGCTAGCCACGCGACATATTTCGCAACTCCTTCATTAAGTGTAACCTCCGGCTTCCACAGAAGCACCTTTGTAGCATGTGCAGTATTTGCATGCGTCATCTCTACACTTCCCTTATGAGATGGAACTTCCACCACTATAGCTTTTTTACCTAGCGTCTTTTCGACGATAGTAAGAAGCTGTGTGAGCGCGATCGGGCGTGAGCTGCCGACATTGATCACCTCAAAACCAAGCGGTGCATGAAGAGCGAGTACAAAAGCACGTGCGATGTCGCCCACATACGTGTAGTCACGCTTTCGTGTTCCCTTTCCCGAAAGTTTTATGGCCTCGCCGCTCTCTATCGCGCGCACCCATTTTGGAAGGACAAGATCAGGACGCATACGTTCACCATAAGCATTAAAAATGCGAAGGCATGCAACAGAAAGACCGAAGTTGTGGTGGTAGGTGTACGCGAGCTGCTCGGCTGCTTTCTTCGAAGCGCCGTACGCAGTGAGAGCGCGGTCGGTGGATGCTGTTTCTTTATATGGTGCTTTGTTGCCATTGCCATACACTGACGACGTCGACGCAAAGACAAACTTAGCGACACCAAACTCGCGTGCTACATCGAGGAGATTCCATGTGCCCAGTATATTTGTCTTTAGATATGGTTCGGGATCATCAACCGCTTTTCGGGCATCACACTTTGCAGCGAGGTGCATCACCGCATCGAAACGCTCCTTCTTAAAGAGTATGCGCATGCGCCTATGGTCACAAATATCCGCACGTACGAGGCTGTATCGCTTGTCTTTCTTATGAATACGAGCATTCGCCTCCTTGAGCGCAGGATCATAGTTTGTGTCAAAGTTGTCGACAACCACCACACGCTCCACATTTTTATCTACTAAAAGTGCATCCACAACATGCGAACCAATAAAGCCCGCACCGCCCGTTACGAGAATCCGTCTATAGACCGCTTTTGCGCTTACCATAGAGAGAATGTACCATAGGCTAAATGGATTCCGCAATGAAAGCAAAAACCCAGCTCGAAACTATCAAAACGACACTTGCGTCGCTCGGTATTACATTGGACGATGATCAGCTTCATATTGGAGGCGAGCGCGCCGTAATGAGTGCTCACAAGCTCGTGCTTACGGGCTCGAAAAACGGTGAGCGTGTCGTGATAAAAGTGAGCCTGGATCGGGATGGCGCAAACGATATCAAAACAGAAGTTGATATTCGCAACGCGCTCGAGGAAGTGCGTTTTGCAAACGGTACACTTCTCTTCCCCGGAGAAGACTTATTTACCAAATTGGCGGACGGCACCGTGGTGCATGTCACCACCTTTATTGATCAAGAAAAAGTATTTGTAGAGTACACGCTCCGCGAACAGTTTTTTATGGCGCTTCGGTGGTTTGAAGCGCAGGAGTCCTTTCATGCAACGACACATGAGCACGTGAAGTCACTTCGCGGTACGTTTGCTGTCTGGACAAGCGCCGACTATCTTGCCGACGCGTGCAACATAGAAAGCGCACTCATTGCGCACCCGTCCGTAGACGAACGGTGTTCACGGAGCGCAGCTGCGCTCGTGTCGCTCATAAAGGAGAATGCGGTACTCATAGACCGATACGGAGGTTTTCTTAATCACACTGACCTCGTGCCACATAACTTCCGCATCAGTGGGGGCACGCTTTTTGCACTTGACCAAGTGTCGATACGTTTTGGAAATAAATACGAAGGACTCGCACGTTTTGTAAACTACATGGTGATCCACAATCCCGAACTCGCAGTTATGCTTACGACGTACATCGCTGAACGCCGTGGCGACGGTGATGCAGAAATACTTCGCGTTATGCGCTGCTATAAAGTAGGCGTACTACTCCGCTATTATGCAGGGGCAATAGTCTCATCGGGGGGTGATCTACGAGAGCTTTCAGAAGTTCGTCTTCGCTTTTGGCTTGATGTATTTGATGCGCTCATGGCGAACACACCTGTTCCGGACGCACTCATTGCGTCGTATAAAACAGCTCGCGACACACTCCGTAGCGACGACGAGAAAAAACGCCAACGCGAATTCGCGCAGGCGTAATAATGCTATAGCAAAATAAAAACCGCGGCACTTTTTGTAGGTCGGGGGTAGGTCTGGGGCAAAAAGTGCCGCGGTTTTTATGCCTTTGAAATATTACAGCGCTCGAATCTCGTCCTTAAGCGCAGTTCCGCGCGTCGCAACAATGCGCTGCGGCTCTTTTGTGAGTGCTGTCACTTCACCCGTTTCAAATATATATACTTCTCCCCCAGCTGCGCGCAGCATTCCAACTGCCGGAGCTACGTCTCGGAGAGTAATCCCACCATACATGACCGCATCGACTTTTCCTGCTGCAAGGTAGCAGAGGTCGAGCGCAGAAGCACCGAGGTTACGCACATGCGCTCCGTTTTCCATTAGTTTTTTTTGAAGTGTGAATCCCCAATCCCAATTTTGCTTTCTACTTCCCATCGTCAAAAGTACAGGACTTCCTGCAAGCACTCCAGATATAGCCGGCACAAGCGGCACGCCATTTAAAAATGATCCGCCTCCTTCATAAAACGAAAAGAGTTCGCTGGTGATGGGGTTGAAGACCGCGCCCGCAACCGGTACATTATTTTTAAATAGCCCGAGACACACCGCAAAATGCGGAATGCCACGAGAAAAGTTTGAGCTGCCATCAATAGGGTCGATGGTCCACACGTACTCAGCACCGTCGTCACTTCCGCTTTCTTCAGAGTGAATGCTGTGCAGAGGAAATGCGCGTGCCACTTCCGTACGGAGATAGCCATCGATATCGCGGTCAGCCTGTGTCACCACGTCAAACGCAACGTCGCTCTCTTTGTATTCAATCCGCACATGTCCAAATAGAGCTGCGGCTAGAGCACCACCTTCACGCACCGCACGCAGAGCTAAGTCACATGCATCGCTGTACGAGATATCAGTCATGCACTCATTCTATGTGCCCTGCGCTATTCACGCAAATCTCCCACAGAGCCCATGCAAACCGGAGAATCTTGGTGCTACACTATGTGAGTGAAACGCGTTCATTACTACAGTCACCGTGGATGGTGGCGACATTCCATTTCCTCAGTCCACCACCTGAGTACCAACATCATTATTCCGCTCGCCCTCCTTATACTCCTTGCCTTTGCGACAGGTGGTGCGTTTTATTTGTTTCACACCTATGCCGAAAAAGGCTTGTTGCTCATCGGCGCACTCCTTGCAACGTCTGTACGACTTCTGATCGCCTACTCTCTCGCGCTCGTCGTGGGTATTCCTCTTGCTATACTCGGTGTCACCAACCGCCGCGTCGAAAGCATCCTCCTTCCTATCTACGACGTGCTCGAGTCGATGCCAATACTCGCCTTCTTTCCCGTCATAATCCTCTTTTTCGTACACCACGGGTGGCTTGAAGGCGCAGCGATTTTCGTCCTGTTCTTTAGCATCATTTGGAATATTGTATTCAATGCAATTGGCGGCCTCAAAACTATTCCAGGAGATATTTTTGCAGTTGGCTTGGTGTTTAAGCTTTCACCGTTTGAACGTTTTCGTCGCATTACCCTTCCCGCTCTCTACCCCGCGCTCGTCACAGGCTCTATTCTTGCCATAGCCGAAGGGTGGAACCTCATTATCGTCGCCGAAGCGATTCACGCATACGCGCCGCGTGGGTCTGACGCCGAGGACCTCTTTGGCATCGGCAGTCTTTTGGTTGCAAGTGCTGCATCGGGCGATAAAACCTCTCTCATCGCTGCTACTTCTGTACTCGTGATCGCCATCGTGATCTTCAACCTTTTCCTCTGGCAGCCGCTTCTGCGAAGATCTTCACAATATAAGTTTGAATAACATGGCACATAAGACAAGCATGTCACGTAAGACAACAAAACAAAACCGACTTCCCTCCGCCCTCACGCTCAGTGATGTAGACTTTTCGTATGCAACACATCTTCCTCATGTACTTCATGACCTTTCGCTCACCCTTGAGCCAAATACTATCACTGCAATCATCGGTGTGTCTGGAAGTGGCAAATCGACCATTCTCCGTCTCGCGGCCGGACTCATCGAGCCCACGACCGGCAGTATAGCGCGCCCACTTTCCACACGCATGATATTTCAAAATGGTGCGCTCCTTCCGTGGCTTTCTGCGTACAACAATGTCGCGCTTGGCCTCCTCCATAGTATCGAAAGCGATGAAACGAAAGAACGTCGTATTTTAAAAACTATGAAAGCACTTGGTGTACTTGCGCTCCGAGACCACTTCCCGCGAGACCTATCAGGCGGTGAACGCCAGCGTGTCGGCATTGCGCGAGCACTCGTGGCTGAGCCAGAGCTTCTTCTCCTCGACGAGCCATTTTCTGCGCTCGACATCGACACTACGCGAGCGCTTACTGATATCCTCGAAACACTTTTTGCAAAGAAAAAAATAACTATGCTTATGGTCTCACACAGTATTGAAAACGCTGTTGAGCTCGCCGACCGTATTCTCATATGCAAAAACGGCGTTCTCACTGCTGATATTGCCGTACCACTCCCTCGCCCACGCAGTGCACACATGCACCAAGTCCTTGCACTTGCGCGAAGTATTTCTCTTTAACAGCCGCGTCACACAACGCGAGCTTCATACGATACAATAAACACACTACTTGTATGATTCCTTCACTCATTTCATTTGCGTTTTCGCTTGGGCTCACGTTTGGTATTGGCTCCTCGACCTTTGCACTCATTTTTTATATTCAAGCACTCCAAGATGGCACCATAGATGCGTCTGAACGCGCATTTTTGCACACTGTCTACGCAGTGCTTCGCATTGGTATCGTATTGCTCGGAGTCGGCCTTATCGCGTCACTGTTCTTCCTCACACCTACACCACTAGTATTTGGAAGTGTGGCAAAGCCACTTGTACTCCTTGCTATCATCATAGGAAACGCTGTTCTGATGTCATTTCATAAAATGCCGATGCGCTTTGGTCCCATCCTCGCAGGCGGTTCGTGGTATGCACTTCTCCTCATTACTAAGTCTCCTCTTGGACTTATAGAAGGCTGGTCAGCACTCCTTGTGTATGCACTTTTTCTTTCATTATTCTATGCACTTTTTACCGCAGTAAAGGATCACTTCGCATTTACTACGACTCCCCCTGCAGTACCTTCAAGCACCACACCGGAAGTACTTGCGCAGTTTGCCACAGATGCAAGCGCGTTTCGCGTTCTTCCAAAAAAAGTGTTCTTCGCACGGAATGCTCGCGATGTCGTCGAGGTGGTGAAGCTGGTAGCAAAAGAAAAAAAGATCGACCCAACTGCCTCACTCACTGTACGCGCCGGCGGCACCTGCATGGACGGCGGGGCGTTAAACACGGGCACCATTCTCGATATGACCAAGTACATGAGTGCTATTTCTATCGATCCCAAAGCCATGACTGCGACGGTAGAGATGGGGGCGTACTTCCGAGACATAGAGGATGAGGCAAAAAAACACGGCCTCATGTTTGCGTCATACCCATCGTCGCGGCGCATTTGCGGCATCGGCGGTATGATTGGCAATAACGCCTCTGGTGAGAAGTCGCTTCGAAACGGTCCTACCAGCAAAAATGTTATCTCGCTCGAGATTGTACTTGCTGACGGCACAGTTGAGCAGGTGGGCGCAACATCAGCTGCGGCACTCACAAACCCTCGCCACAAAGTCCTGAAAGCACTTGCTGAGCGATGGACTGCGCCACTCAAAAAAGCATCGGGCTTCGTAAAGAAAGCTGCATCGGGCTATCGCCTCGATAAGATTTTACGTGGTGATACGTTCAACCTCGTTCCACTTTTTGTCGGGGCACAAGGAACACTCGGCATCGTGACAAAAGCAGTCCTCCGGCTCACTCCTATTCCCGCATATACAGAGCTCGTCGTTATCTCGGGCGACAAGCTTGAAGATATTCCTCATATCATCAACACGGTTTTAACACACAACCCGGAAGGACTTGAAACGTTTGATGACAATACTTTCCTTAAAGCAGTGGAGTTCCTCCCTGCCTACGCAAAGCGTGCAAAACAATATATCAAGGACGACGCTCATCTAGTCATCCTTGCGCAGTTTAGTGAAGAGACAAAAGAGATGACGCATGCGCGCGCAATAGAGTGCTATGAGGAGCTCACCAAGGCTGGCTATGCAGCACGGCATGTCACAGTACTAGAAGATGTCGAGGCACTCTGGCACATCCGCCGCAATGCGTTCACGCTTATGCGCGACTACAACCAGAAGGGCTTTAAGGCAGTGCCCTGCATCGAGGACATCATCGTCCCCGTCGCCTCCCTCGGCAAGCTCATCCCACGTCTTCACGACATCCTTGAGCGTCGCAAGATCTCATACGGCTATCACGGCCACATCGGCGACGGCTCACTCCGCATCATTCCAGTCTTTGACTTCTCTTCACACACGCTAGCCGAAGACATCATCAGTCTCACGCGCGAAACATTTGCGCTTGTGAAAGAATGCGACGGCAACATGAGTGCCGACCACAGCGATGGCATCATCCGCACACCGTTTCTCAAAGAATTTTATGGTGATGAGATTGCAGGAGTCTTCGAGCAAATCAAAAACATCTACGACCCTGAAAATATCTTTAATCCCGGCAAAAAAGTCGGCGGTACGGTGCAAGATATAGCAAAGCACCTGAGCACCACGTAAACCAATTACTTAAAACAACACTTTTTTGAACTTTTCCCCGAACCACACCGACACATTTCATTTCGCCCAGGTACACTTTTTTGTATTGCGATTTGGAGTTTTAACATACTAAGCTCTAGAGACCGAAGCTGGTCAGCTTCTATATCAGAATATTCAACCAAACCGTGTTCGAATGCTCGACTACCTTTATTTTTTAAATTAAAAATCTCTTTACTTATATTGATTAACTCATTCACTCGAGAATCTTTTATGAGTGACTGACGAATATTATCAATTTGTTTATTCTCATACACAAGTGAGTCATCACGTAAAAATAGTGTTCGTTCAAAACCTTTAGGCGCTGGAGTAATGTCATGTAGTGTGCTATCTGGAGATTCCCAGACGGCATGAAATTCCGCTTCAATCATAACTCCGTACCACTCCCAAATCCTCCAACCAAACACCGCCTTTCCACCATGCGTTTTAATTCGATTTTTGACAATTTCAGTACACCAACCAACGAGACTGTTTTCATCAGCTGTAACAGCAATATAAAAAGGATCATTGTCATTCGGAATTTGATGACAAAATTCTAAAACGTGTGGAAAAATTTCTTTAGGAGGTCCTTGCATTAAAAATTATCTTATCGAAGATCCTGAGTTCGCACACATAGTATTGAACCAAGAACCACCGAGGTGATATCTTCGATACAAAACTTTCCCTCGTCCCAAATGAATGTACACATTCATTTGTTCCTCGCTCTGTTTTGTAAGCTCTCGCTCAACCAACTGAGCTATCGAAAAATCCTGAGTCCGCCTGCTTGGACTCGAACCAAGGACCCTCGAGGTATAAGCTCGATGCTCTAACCAGCTGAGCTACAGGCGGACTCAGGATTCTTCTCCCAAGCGCCCATACACAATATACAAAAACCATCGATAAGTCGATGGTTTTTGTGGCGTACCTATACGAGGTATGCGTTACCTACTCCTGTGGAGCAACCTCTGCTTCTGCTGCCTCGCGGAGCTTTGAAGTAAGGTCGTCTGCTGTGTCTTCAAGGTTCATAGCTTCAGGGTTTGTGCGGACGATGATGCCATGCTCTTTAAGGAGTGCTTCGTACTCCTCGCGTTCGAGGTTTTCTACCTCCAAAAGCTTCTTTGCGATAGCGTCAAGCACATGGCGGTTCTCGGTCAGTATCTTATCTGCCTTTCCGTATGCTTCGTCGATGATGAGCTTCACTTCGCGGTCGATCTCCTCTGCTTTCTTTTCAGAAAATTCTTTGCCTTCGACTCCCGTACCTCCAAAGAGTACGCGACCACCTGCACCTTCAAGCGCCATAGGACCGATAGCGTCCGACATACCGAACTTCGTCACCATGTCACGCGCAAGCGCAGTGAGTACCTGGAGGTCGTTTGAAGGACCAGTCGTGAGATCGTCGAAGACCATCTTTTCTGCGATGTATCCGCCGAGTGTCATTGCGATGTCATCCTTAAACTCTTTGCGTGACTGCATCTTCTTATCTTCAAACGGAAGCTTGAGTGTGTATCCTGCAGCGCGTCCACGAGAAATGATAGAGATCTTGTGTACGGGGTCGGCAAACGGAAGGAGTGACGACACGAGTGCATGACCTGCTTCGTGGTATGCAGTGATCTCCTTCTCTTTTCCAGAAAGCACATGACTCTTGCGCTCGGGGCCGAGCATAACCTTCTCAATAGACTTAAGGAGGTCAGATTGCATCACCTCTTTGCGATCTTGGCGAGCAGCATAGATAGCTGCTTCGTTCATAAGCGAATAGAGGTCTGCGCCAGAGAAGCCCGGCGTGCGCTCTGCGATGACCTTGATGTCGACATCCTTTGCGAGCGGCTTCTTGCGCGAATGTATCTTGAGGATTTCTTCACGGTCTTTGCGGTCTGGCACATCGATGACCACGCGGCGGTCAAAACGACCTGGACGAAGGAGCGCTGGGTCGAGGACATCGGGGCGGTTTGTCGCTGCCATGACAATAACCTTTTCGTTTGGCTCAAAGCCATCCATCTCGACGAGAATTTGGTTGAGGGTCTGCTCGCGCTCGTCGTTGCCGCCACCTACACCTGTACCACGAATGCGTCCTACAGCGTCGATTTCATCGACGAAAATAATTGATGGCGAAAGTTTCTTTGCCATACGGAAAAGGTCACGCACGCGAGACGCTCCCACGCCCACGAACATTTCCACAAACTCCGAACCGGAGATAGAAAAGAATGGTACACCTGCTTCGCCCGCTACTGCACGCGCAAGGAGTGTCTTTCCCGTACCAGGAGCACCCATGAGGAGCGCGCCCTTTGGGATCTCTGCACCGATGTCGAGAAACTTCTTTGGGTTTTTCAGAAAGTCCACGATTTCTTCGAGCTCTTGCTTTGCTTCTTTTGCACCCGCCACATCCTTAAAGGTCACTTTCTGGCTGAGGTCATTTGGGTCTATCATGCGCGCCTTAGACGAGCCAAAATTGAGCGCTTGCACACCCGCACCCTTCACCTGGCGGAGGAAGAACCATGCAAAGAAACCGATGAGTATTCCGGGAAATAGAAACGGCGCAAGCGAGATAAACCAGTAACGGAAGCCTGTTTCGTCCTTGATGGCGATACCAGACTTTGCGATTTCTTCTGAGGTCACCCCGAGCTTCGAGAGTGAGTCTGAAATAGCCGCATCACGCTCCTTTTTAGCGATGCCGTGTTTTTTTGTTTCGTCGGAGTAGGTGACCTCAAGCGTGTCGCCGCGCACCCCTATAGCCTTCACTTCCCCCTTCTTCACCGAGTCTGCGACCTGTGAAAGTGTGACGTCATCGGTCTGTGTGACATGCGTTGCACTCCATGAGTATGCAACTGCAAGCAAAAGGAGTACGAGTACTGCAATCGCGAGGTTGTTCCAAAATTGCCCGGGACCAAGCGGTAGCATCTCTTGCCACTCTCCCTTACTGTCTTTCTTGCCATCCTTTTTTGGTGGTACTCCCTCCTGCTTTTTTTCTTCGTTGTTTTCGTTGTTATTAGATGAATCCATAGAGGGTTATTATACAGAAGTCAGGGTGTTTTGCGAGCTTTTGTGGCTTTATTTTGAGGCCAAGAGTGCTATGCTCTACACGTATGAGCTTTATCACCCACAAGCGCGCGCATTTCGACTTTGAGATCCTTGAAACACTCGAGGCGGGCATTTCGCTACTCGGCCATGAGGTAAAGTCGCTCCGTGCGCACCAAGGCAAGCTTGAGGGTGCGCACGTGGTCGTGCGAGGCGCTGAAGCATTTCTCGTTGGGGCATCCATCACTCCTCTACAGCCGAAGAACATAGGAAAAGGTTACGAGCCAGAGCGTACACGAAAGCTCCTGCTCTCCGGAGAACAAATCAAAGAACTGAGTCAAAAAAGCGATGCCCGTGGCTTGACAATAGTGCCACTTTCATTGTATGGTAAAGGACGCTTGGTAAAGCTTTCTCTAGGCATCGCTCGCGGCAAAAAGAAAGGCGACAAGCGTGAGGCTCTCAAAAAGCGCGACACAGAACGTGAAATAAACCGCGAGCTGAAGCAGCAGTACTAGCGCCTCTTGGCGCACCACTCACTCTTGAAACAAATACTAAGGAGGCGTACTGTGGTTGTAGCTTGTACACGTGATACTTTGACAACGGGCATTGCCCTACATACACGACATTCGAAAGGATGGTTCCATGCGGGAACGTATCCAAAGAGGAGACAAAAAGATGCGGCAAAGTGAAAGACCTTCAATTGGCCTTATCGGCGTCACAACCGACCCTACAAACAATGGTTCGGCGGGGCGCCAGATCAGAGCGATGATCGGGCTCGACGATGAAGAAAAACGTCGTCGCTTACACACACCCGATGAACGCCGCGAAAGACCGCGGGAACTGACAGATATATTCTGTTCATAATACACTCCGGGCGAGCAGTGTTCACACTGCTCGCCCCATCCTTTCGGTTGTCGTGAA
>JAYVPP010000094.1:0-3791 GCA_043757305.1 Candidatus Kaiserbacteria bacterium | reverse complement strand
GTCAGAGCACTCGACCCCAAAGCGTTGTTATACGAACCACTTGTGTTGCCGCCAAGCGCATTCCATCCAAAAGCAGTATTAATAATTCCGCTTGTGTTATTTGAAAGGACACCCTCACCAATGCCAGTATTTCGTGCGCCACCTGAGGTAGTGGTGCCTGTATTTACTCCTGCATAAAAGTTTGCGTTGGCAGAGTCCATATAGAGTCGAGTCGAGTTTGTCGTGAGCGCGTCATCGCTCTGACTGATACGAAACTTGTTGTCGCCGCTCTGCGAGATGAGCCAGTGCTTTGCGTCCGCGGTACCCGCAGTATTGGTAAGTGCAATGTATGGAGTCGCAGAAGAGGCTACCTGGAGCTGCCAGTATGGTGTCGAGGTTCCGATGCCGAGCTTTGTTCCCGTGGTGAGGTATGTGTTTGCGCCGGAGTTTGTAAAGAAGTTGGTACCGCTTGAAAGACAGGTGCCGTTTACCGCGAAACAGCCAGTCGCGATGTTCACGCCGTTTGCGATGGTGGTGGTGCCGGAGTTTGAAACTGAGAAGAGTGTAGTGGTAGCCAAGCCGCCTGCAGTAGAAGAACCGATGGCAAAAAGTGTGGTGCGTGTGTCCCCCCCGTTTGCGTGGATGGTGAGGAGCGCCATTGGTGAGGTAGAGCCGATACCGATACCGCCAGAAGTTGGGAGAGTAAACTGTGTAGAAGTTGCAGGAAGAGAACCGTAGAGAATGTTCCCAATGTTGAGTTGGCGAGAAGCGGTGGTAGAGGAAAAGTAAGTGCGTTCACCAAGGGCAATGTTGCCCCAGCCAGTGGTGTTGTTATATCCAGCGTTTTGACCGATTCCTAAGTTGTTTGAGCCTGTGGTGTTGGAGTAGAAAGATTGATACCCAAGGGCGTTGTTTTCACTACCAAAGGTATTACTACGGAGTGCTGCGACACCGAGGGCATTATTGTCGATACCACCGATGTTATTGCGAAGTGCGCTGTCGCCAAGAGCATTGTTTTGAAAACCAGTTGTATTGGAGAAGAGAGCTTGTGCACCAAACGCGTTATTAGAAACGCCTGTAGAGTTATTGTATAGAGCAGCACTGCCAAGAGCGTTGTTGTTTGTGCCGGTGGTGTTAGAAAATAGTGCTTGATAACCTAAAGCGTTGTTGTCGGTGCCGGTGGTGTTAGAAAAGAGAGAACCATTGCCCAAGGCGTTGTTGTCGAAGCCGGTGGTGTTAGAAAGGAGAGCTTGATAGCCCAGGGCGTTGTTGTCTGTACCTGTCGATGTTCCCGACTGCAACCCAACATAAAAGTTATTGCGAGTCGAGTCGACGAGGAGCTTTGTCGAGGTGCTCGTAAGCGCGTCTGTTGCTTGCCCGATGCGGAAGATGCCATCACCCGAGTTTGAGAGGAGCCAATGTTTTTTGTCGACACCTCCCGTCATATTTGAAAGTGCGAGGTATGGTGTGCCGGTGGTGGAGGCGACTTGAAGCTGCCAGTATGGAGTTGACGTACCGATACCGACGTTCACACGGTTTTGTCCTGTGCCACCAAGTACGAGACAGTTTGAACAACCGACGATGGCGCCAGCGCCGATGGCGGTCGAGGTAGAGAGGTTGCCCGAAGACGCATCGGCAAATGCGCCGAGGAAGGTGGTGGAGGTGCCGGTGGTGATGGTGTAGCCGGCATTTTGTCCGAGGGCGTTGTTGTTTGCGCCGGAGGTGTTGTTATACAGAGAGTTGTAGCCAAGTGAGTTGTTGTTGGAGCCGGTAGTGTTGCTGTAGAGAGCTGCAAGACCAAGAGCATTGTTTTGTGAGCCGCTGATAATATTGGAAAGCGCATTGGTACCGAAAGCATTGTTATCGGTGCCCGTTGAAGGACCCCCATTCGCACCAGCAGCAAGGCCAAAGTAGTTATTCTTCGTGCCGGTGGTGTTCGAGTAGCCAGCTGACGATCCAAGGAAGTTGTTGTTTGAACCGGAGGTATTAGTGAATCCTGCTGATATACCAATAAAGGTGTTGTTATTTGCATTTGATCCCATGTTTTGACCCGCGGTACTGCCGAGGAGCACATTGCCTTGACTGAAACCATTAGTAGGAAGATTTAGTGGCTCTGTAGCAAAGAAAAGATTACTGTGAGCAGTATCAGCAATAAGGATTGACGACGTAGAAGTAAGTGTAGGGTCTGATGTAAACAATTTGTAAATACTTCCGCCGCCTTGCGCGACGAAGTTCGCTGAAACAATAGATGTATTATTCTGTGTGCTCGTGAGACCAAAGTATGGTGTCGTCGATGCAACCTGGAGTGACATGTATCGTGTCGATGTTCCGATACCAACGTTTGCATAGTTGGCTCCCATACCACCAAGCACCATACAGTTTGAACAGCCGACGATGGCACCCGCACCGATGGCGGTGGAGGTAGAGAGGTTGCCCGAAGACGCATCGGCAAATGCGCCGAGGAAGGTGGTGGAGGTGCCGGTGGTGATGGTGAGTCCAGCATTTTGTCCGAGGGCGTTGTTATTTGAGCCTGTGGTGTTGTTAAACAGTGCAGCCTGACCAATAGCAGAGCTATAAGAACCACTAGTATTTGCCCGGAGAGCATTGAGGCCGAGGGCGTTGTTGTATTGGCCAGTGGTATTGTTCTTGAGCGACTGATATCCAAGAGCATTGTTGTCGGTGCCGGTGGTATTACTTAACAGAGAGCTGGCACCCAGTGCATTATTTCTGAAACCAGTAGTATTTATATTTAGTGCAGCATTTCCAATTGCGTTGTTGTCATAACCCGAAGTGTTGTATTTAAGTGCATCGGTACCAAATGCGTTGTTATTAGCACCAGAAGAATTGTTGGCAAGCGCATATGCACCCATAGCATTATTCGCGGAACCTGAAGTATTTGCATATAAGGCATGGAAACCGAGAGCATTGTTGTAGTTTCCTGTTGATGTACCCACTTGCGTCCCGACGTAGAAACTATCAGTAGAGGAATCGATCAGTAATTTCGTTGACGTACTTGAAAGAGCGTCATTGCTCTGTCCGATACGAAACTTATTGTCGCCACTCTGCGAGATGAGCCAGTGTTTTTGGTCAGTAGCGCCAGTCATGTTGGAAAGTGCGAGGTATGGTGTGCCGGTGGTGGAAGCGATTTGCATTTGCCAGAATGGGGTGGAGGTACCGATGCCGAGCTTTGTTCCCGTGGTGAGGTATGTGTTTGCGCCGGAGTTTGTAAAGAAGTTGGTGCCACCTGTTGCAAGACAGGTCCCGTTGACTGCAAAACAGCCAGTCGCGATGTTCACGCCGTTTGCGATGGTGGTGGTGCCGGAGCCGGAGACTGAGAAGAGTGTGGTGGTGCCGGTGCCTGCTGGAGTAGACGAACCGATCACAAAGAGTAGATTCGTACCTGCAAGACCGGACTTGTCTTGGATAGAAAGTTTTGCAGCGGGCGTATCGGTACCGATGCCGAGGCTTCCACCGTTGGTATTGCTAAAGAGCATTCCGAGCGTGAGAGCTTCGGAGCCGTAGGCAGTATTGATGGATGGGTACTCAAATGCAAGACCTCCCGCACCACTCGTGTAGCTGCTGATACGGTACGCAGATCCTGTCCGTGCACCAGCTGCTGTGCGGTAAAAGGTGACTGCAGGATTCGCACTTCCCGCTGATGTTTCGCCGAGTGTGAGAAGTGAGTTTGCAGAAAGGTTGAGTTCCAGTGCGCTCTTTGAGAGGGGCGCTGCGTAGGTGACAGCATTTGAAATACCTCCGATGATCTGACCTTGAACGTGGAGGGTGCTGTATGGCGAGGTGGTGCCAATACC
>JAYVPP010000093.1:0-3994 GCA_043757305.1 Candidatus Kaiserbacteria bacterium | reverse complement strand
CACAGCAGGCGCGTCAAACACAAGACGCTGCACACTATGCAGAAACTCTGAGTGGCTTTGGCTCTGGAGACCCCACAACTGGCGCACATACACCACAGAACGTCGCACAGACGGTGAATGGGGTCATGAGTGCACTGGGTGGGGCATTCGGTGAAGCATTCGGTAGTTTCTTCAGTGGTGGCACTCCTCCTGCGGACCACAGTATGCCTGGTCCCTATGGCAACCCTTCTGCATATCAGGGGACGGGACTTGGGGGTAATGATTTTAGAGCGCCTCCGAGCACACAGCCGAGAGCAGGATCGTTGCCACCAAATACAACAGTGATGTATCAAAATAATCCGAACGTAACGGTAGTACATCCCGGCATTAATCTTTCATCAGCGGACATAGCGAAAGCAGGCAGAGATCTCCAGAATCTCCAAAATTCACAAGACAAATATAAAACTGGCATAACAGGAGGATACGGCATGCCTGGCTATAATGGCGGCCCCGTTCCAACAGGAATCAGCCGTTCTATCACTGTGGCTGGTGGTCAAACTGTGAGTGTCGTTACCACAGCTGCGCCTTCTGCTCTAGGGGGCGGAAGCCGCGCAACAAATAATCCTTCAAATGACGGCTGCGGCGGCTGTGGTGGTGGTACATACAATGGTACTAATGGAAATGGTAGTCCTTCTGGCGGTGGCACCGCCAACCATGACGCTCAACAAAACTCTCGTGAAGGCAGCAGCAATAAAAACGGAAACTCTCCAAGAACCGGAGACACCAAAGCTGCTGTGACCACACCTACTCCCACAGTCACTCCAGCCGCTCCCTTTAATGTAAAGGATTATCTTTTCGCGCACTACGACCCACCACAGTACATGAGAGATAACGATGCAAAAGCTGCAAAATTGGCTGGCAAGTCTCTTAAGGATTTTGTCATTGGTGGAATGGATCCGAAGCTACAAGTGAATCTCGCAGCAGCAGGTCAGGCAATGGCCAAAGACGGTATCACGCTCACACTCAATTCCGGATACCGGAGTGACGCCAGACAGGCGATGATTACATCGGGAACCCATGCGAAGGTTGGTGAGTCTTGGCATGGGGGTTCGAAGGTAACACAAGGGTATGGAAAAGGGAAAGCGGCCGACATTAACGGCGCGGCAGCCCAACACTGGGTAGATAAAAACGGTGAGAAGTTCGGCCTCGCCCGTCCTTATGGAAGCAAGGATGCCCCGCACGTCGCGCTTGCAAGCAGTGGAGAGGCAAATAGGCCAGGTCGCCATGGCGGCATGACGGTAGCAGCTGTTAACGCAATAGCACAAGCAAACGCTGTCAGTCTCAACCAAATAACATCGCCCGGTGGTACCCCAGCAACACAGAACCCCAACACCAACGCCGGAACTCCACCCAACCAAACTACAGGCCAACAGCCTGGCGTCGGTGGTTGTAGCGGTTGTGGCGCGCCTAATACTGGAGGTACTAAATCTGCTGCGACCACACCTACTCCTATAGGAGGAGGATTCTTAGGCACAGTTGCTAGAGGTTTGGATGTAGCTAAGCAGGCTGTTACTAATGGAGTCAGTCAAGCAAAAACGCTTGCAGCAAAAGCCGACCAAAGCCTGGGTATAATTAAATATGCGCCGGCGCCAGTACAAAATCTCCTTATTAATCTCTTCACCAACAAAGGCGGAAGCGCACCGGCGAGCAATCAGGATGCTGGCAGTCGTGGCGGTGGGTCGGAATTCTTCCCAGAATCACAGCGCGCCACCACGACTATTTCATCAACACCACGGTCGAGAGTGGATGTGACGCAACTCCCCTGGTGGCAAGAGTATCAAGCAAAGCTTGATGCTATAAAGCAAGATCAGGAACAACAAAGTATATGAGTATGGAACTACAACATATCGTTGCAAGTAAGCGAGCCATTATACTCGCACTGATACTTTGGTGTCTCGTGCTCGGCCTCGGTATGGCGTACCTCTTTAGTCAGCGTAGTGATGTGCTTCCGAATGCTCCTGTGGTCAAAAACGCAGTGATGAAGGCAGCAGATAACGCTGCAGCGAAGTATCGAGGGTTGGCACTTCATCAAAATATGCTCGCGACGGTTGCTGTGGTATTTGACTCAAAGAATACGCTGCTTGCCTACACTCCTGATATCGCAAAGAGTGAAGATGAAAAGGGTGTGATAGAGGAGAAGAGTTCGTTTTCAACACCGTATGCACACTATACGTATACCCTCAATTCAACCGAAGACACAACTCCTGGCACATACATTACGGACTCCTTGCAGTTAGAGTTTGACAGCAAGGACGTTAATATCCTGTATATAGACAACAATGCCGACGGCGTACTAGACACAGTATTTTTAAACGATGAAACTGTGATTGACCCTCAGTTTTTTGCCGCAGCGCAAGATCAGTACATCGCAGAGCTTGCACTATCACGAAATTATCTTCTTGGACTTACCACTAAATAAAAAAGACCGACTCTTGATGGAGTCGGTCTGAAGTTTGCTGCTACTGAACATATGGTGCAAATGTTTGGAACATGGATTCATTTGGAATCTCGTCGGGCATATCCTTGTCTCTATAGAACATAGCGAACTTCCCGTCTTCGATTGTGTAAAGCTCCCGGAAGAGCCGTTCTGGAACTTTGCCCGTGCCCGCATCATCACTTACTCGGAGATAATCTGCGCGAGCATGTGGGTTTACGATCAGAAGGTTGTTGCCAGCACGGAAATCGTATCCGTACGCCGCTGTAGGTAGCCTGATGATTTTGCCAGTCTCCGTGTTTACGGCGATAGCATCTTGACAATCCGTTGCATCACATCCAATAGGGATGACAATACGATTCGGACCAAAGTTTACCCCAGCATCTATAGTCCTCTGGACTTGATCTATATTGATCGCCCACTTATTTTTATAAGCGGCAGCAATAACTTTTATCGCCAGCTCATCGGGGGTAGGCGCCAGAGCGGTCGGCAGGTCAGCAGCAAATGCTACTGAATAGAGAGGGAAAACCGCCAATACGACGGCTAGTAAGAGAGTGCGCAGCATGGCTGTCTCCTTTAGGTTGTGTTCAACAACGGGATGTCGAAGAACTAATTTAAAACTATCTTACCATATATAGGTACAAAAGTCAATTATTTGAAAGCTAAAATGGGCAAAAATTGCTTAGAATATAGTGAAATATAAACGCCGTATCCCAAAGGGATACGGCGTTTTGGTCGATGTGGGTAGTCAGTCCATGGAAGTAGAAAATCCTTTGTCTTTGGAACGCAGAATCCATTCGCCATTGCTAAACTTATAGTAAGAGCGCCACACATCGGTCGGTACCTCGTCGGGCGACTCATAGCTTGATGAAATAAAAGCATTTACCACCAATATGTCGCTTTCTCCATGGTATTCGTAGCCCTCGGTAGCTCGGGCGGGGAACCAGTAGATTTTGCCATCAGTACGGTCGACCATGACTCCAGTATCGCACCCATCCTCGTTGCGACAATTCCAGGTAACTGCTGTAAAGGCACCGTTAAAGTTTGCACAGATGTCATACGTTCCTGCACGAATTTCATCACGATACACCCATGCGAGTGTGCCGGGCACAAGCCGTGGTTCAGCAAGAGGGCGTACCATGCAGATGCCAGGATTACCCGCAAAGGTCAAGGATTGCGAGTTTTGCGCCAAGGTAGGCTGCGCAGTGGCGAGAAAAGTGGTAGTAGCTAGCAGTAGAGCGAGTCGGTTCATGGGTATTTCTCCGTTTTGTGAGTTCGCGACATGAGTGTCGAAGAACTGATTTAGTACTACTAAACAACAGTTCTTGAAAAATTGCAATTTGGTGATGGGAAAGCCGCTCCTTTTCTGCGATTCGTTCGTGTCCGGATGCTCTGCGCTTTTTGCAGGCGGGGTAGGTCTGGGGCAAAAAGCGCAGAGTATGCGGGAACAGGATAAGTTTTGTAGAGAAGGCCACAGTCGAGACACTTTTAAAAGGTTGGGGGTAGGTCTGGGTTTAAAAG
>JAYVPP010000092.1:0-4019 GCA_043757305.1 Candidatus Kaiserbacteria bacterium | reverse complement strand
GTTGCGCCTCCAGAGAGAGCGATGGTTGTCAAAAAAGCAAAAGCCAGTGTGACAGCCGATACGGTAAGAACTTTCTTCATGGTTTTAACCTCCATAGTTCAACAATAGCACAGCTATTATTGAAATTGTTACATTGTGAACAGGTTTTAACCTGAACGATCTGCTTGAATTATACACCTGATAACTATATTTGTCAATATACGGCCTACTTCGTGGCTCTGGCGCTCAATTTTCATTTTTATAGGCATGTTGCTATAGTGAAAGAGAATCATTTAATATCGTATGAAAAAAATCAGAATTACCAAAGGAAACGGCACTGGCCCCACACCGCTCTCAGCTTTTGATTCTGCACTCTTTGGAGCGGGAGTAGGCAACTACAACCTTCTCCATCTATCCTCTGTCATTCCACCAAATCACGAGCCTGTAGTAGAGCAAGTAGACGACAATAACGACGTCACCACCTACGGCAAGCGTTTGTATTGTGTCTATGCGTCTGCATCGACCGTGGAGCGGGGTACTTCTGTATTTGCAGGACTAGGATGGGTTATGACAAAAGATGAGCCGCGGAGGGGTCTTTTCGTCGAGCACGCTGGACACAGCAGGGAAGAAGTGCAAAACCAAATAGAAGAAACTCTTACCTCGATGACTTCGTATCGCAAAGAAGACTACGGTCCTATCATGAGTGAAATAACAGGCTCAGAGTGCACAGGCGACCCTGTATGCGTCATTGTGCTAGCCTTTTACGAGAACCAACCTTGGTCTGAATAGTGCTTTCTTCCACAAAGTACTTTTATGTAAATAGCCGCAGTACTCCACTGCGGCTATTTACATAAACTCAATAATATGTTATAAAAGCAGCAGTTCAACCCATAAGCCAAGGAGGCTATTTTGGATTTTGTTCTTCACATTTTATCGCAAAAAAAAGAGTTTGCAATTACCGCAGCATGTATCGGTTTAATTTCTGCAGTTCCGTACATCTGGGCAATCTGGAATAGTCATAGACCGCCATACACAACGTATCTTGGCTGGCTACTTATCGGGTCAACTGGCTTCGTGTTTCATTATCTAGCAATTCCTACCGGTCACTCTAAATGGAGCGCATTGCTGCCTGCAGTGAACATTCTTATTCCGCTTGTCTATGTCAGCCTACTTATCTGCTTGAAAGCTCGTTGGAAATTAGAGAAGCGAGATAAGTGGTGTCTCAGCGCCGTCGGCGTATCGTGGTGTGTGTGGGTCGTTACAGATCTCACAAACATTACACATGGCTCCAGTGGAATGTTAGTACCTCTCACTGCTCTTATTGCCACAGACGTCTTTGCATCGATTCCGATATACCAGAATGCTCGCAAGGGTTTAGAAAGCAAGTTTTGGAACAAGGTTTCTTGGTCACTTGGCTTACTTTCAACACTGTGTGGACTGGCATCTGTTGGTGACTATACGTCACTTGAAGTTATGTACCCAACATATCTAGTTGTCATGCTCACCGCAATTGCATTATCTTCTGTAACGAAGACATTTCCAAAAGTCTTCGTTACAGTTCCAGCTGTGTGGGCGCCACGCCGTGTCTCACCGTCACTTTCTCCAGTAAGGGGGGTGCAGGCTGGCCAATAACCTAGTATCACAACATTTCTCGTCGTGTCATAATGATACGGCGGGATTTTATTATTCCCACTTTTTTAATATATGATTCCACAATTTCCTGAGTTTCGAAAACTTGAGCTTTCTGACCGAGCTGAAATAACACAGATCACAAAACACTTCGAACCATATTCAGATTTTGATTTTGGAAGTATGTGGTCCTGGAATTTTACTAATGCAATGGAAGTTTCCATTTTGCATGGAAATTTTGTTGTCCGATTTATTGACTACATAAGTGGGGAACCTTTTCTAACATTTATTGGTTCTGGAAATGCAAATGATACCGCAAGAACACTACTCGAGTACTCGAAGCAGTATCTCAATATAAACGAACTGCGTCTGATTCCACGGACTGTCGCTGGGACTCTTGATCACGAACTTTTTTCTGTTCTTGAAGATACCGACAATGCAGACTATATACTTTCTGTAGAACGTCTCGCGGCGCTTGATGGCCCGGAGCTTTCCAGTAAACGGAGAGCTGTTCAGCAGTTTAATCGACTCGGGACGAATGCAGTATTCAGCGAAATACATCCGATGGATCCTGACACTAGAAAAAGTATCCTTGATCTCTTCTCTACATGGCACAGTTTTAAACAAGACGGAGGAGTTGTAACTGAAGAACATGAGTATATTGCTCTTGTCCGTTGTCTTGATGCATATGCAAACCTCGATATAGTAGCGACAGGACTTACCATAGAAGGAAAATTAGAAGCATTTTGGATGATAGGAAACCTCCCAAACAATTTTTCAATTAGTCATTTCGAAAAAGCAAACACGGAGCAGTTCCAGGGTATTTTTCCATATTTTAAACAGAAGACAGCTACGTTTTTGCTCAAGCGACGGGTGCGCTTTATTAACCTCGAGCAAGACCTGGGCATTCCTGGTTTAAAACAAAGCAAACAATCATACGTACCCGTTCATCACTTACATAAATATAGAGTTCAAGCACGATTATAACTTATCAACAAATACCTAACTGTGCTTTTGTCTGTGGTATATACTAGTTTCATAACTTCTTTATGAAAATTTCTAAACTAGAGGCAATTAGTTCGATTATATTCCTCGGCATGCTTGCCTGGTGGGGCTTTCTTTTTTTCGGACTGCACTCAGAAAATATACAGGCAAATCTCGTTTGGGGATCTCTCTATCAAGTCATGGCGTGGTGGGGAGGTCTCTTCGGTCTTTTTTCTGCTCGAGTATGGGGTTGGTATAAAAGTAGAATGGGGAGAACTGTGCTGTACTTCTCGATTGGACTACTATTGCAAGCCTTTGGGCAGAGCGCATTTAGTTACTACAACATGGTATTGGGTCAAGACATTCCTTATCCATCTGTCGCTGATGTTGGTTATTTTTCCAGTGTATTCTTTTATATTCTTGGAATCATCGGCCTCGCACGCATAACAGGGGCAACATTCAAGATCAAGGAATTGTTTGGAATGTTGAATGCATTTATTATCCCAGCTCTAATGCTCGCCATATCGTATGCAGTTTTCTTAAAGGATTATGAGTTTGATTGGTCAGCGCCAGTGCGCATTTTGCTCGACTTTGGATACCCGCTTGGTGAAGCCTTTTACGTTTCTGTTGCTATATTGACACTCATCCTTTCGCGCTCTATGCTCGGTGGTATTATGCGCACCCCGCTTATAATTTTGATGTTTGCACTAGTGGCTCAATATCTTGCGGAGTTTAACTTTCTTCTCCAGGCGCTCCACGGGACGTGGGTTAATGGGGGGTATGGAGATGCATTGTACTTATTTGCATACTTCATGATGACAGTCAGTCTTATAAAAATTCATACGACACTTCATACTCAAAGCAAAGATATATGAACTTGAGTCTTTTTGAAGAAATTGTTGTACGGATTATACGAGAGCAAGAGCTTGTCATTGGTCCTCTAGCATGGGTCGAAGCTGCTAAGGTTCAGGGCCTCCAAGTGATAGATCAGCGAGCAGGCACAATCCTTTTCACTGACAGCAATGAGGGTGCTGTTATAGATAGGCTCATTGCACAGTACGAGCGACTTTTTGGTCGCGCATCTCACCAGGTATCGAAAGATGCTGTAAAGGGTCTTCTTGCGAATATGCTACCTGCAGAAATACCTGAAAGTCTACGCTAAAGAATGACATGAATCCTGAGGAACAACTTCGCATTACAAATGAGACACTCTACAAGCATAGTCATGAGCTTGCGGTAAAAAACAAAGCACTTTCTTTTCTAGGGAAGCTGTACGAGATTAGTGTGCTTTCACTTTCTCCAAAACAGCTTTCTGAGCAGGTAGCATTTGCTCTGCAAGCTGAATTTGATTTTGAAATAGTAGGCTTGTATCACTACGATGCAGCGAGCCAAGAACTACTACCTTTTGTCGCTGTCACAACAGACCG
>JAYVPP010000091.1:0-4044 GCA_043757305.1 Candidatus Kaiserbacteria bacterium | reverse complement strand
ACGCCACCGCGGGAGCACAGTCATTCACTGTCCCTGCAGGCGTTACGTCACTCACCGCTGCTCTTACTGGTGCAGGCGGTTCTCCTGCTACTACAAGTGCTATTGCGGTTACACCAGGGGAGGTACTTACTGCGACGGTTGGTGCGGGGGGTGCTGCAACGAGGCTGAAGAGAGGGGTGACGACGTTGGCGAGTGGAAGTGGATCAGGAGGTGCCGTGACGTTTGCGGGAAAGGTTGACTACACTACGAACGTTGCCCCAGACTCCATCGCCCTCGGTGACGTCAACGGCGATGGTATTGCTGACATGGTGGTGACGAATTACACTGGCAGCACCGCCTCCGTGCTCCTCAACAACGGCAATGGTACCTTTGCCGCAAAGGTTGACTACACCACGGGCACTGGTCCTTTTGGCATCGCCCTCGGCGACGTAAATGGCGACGGCAAACCTGACATAATGGCTGCAGACTATGGTGCCAATACCGCCTCCGTGCTCCTCAACAACGGCAACGGTACTTTTGCCGCGAAGGTTGACTACACTACAGGCCCTTTTCCTATCTCCGTTGCTGTCGCCGACGTCAACGGCGACAGCAAGGCTGATATTGTGACGACGAATTATGGTAGTGGTACTGGTGGTGGCACCACCGCCTCCGTGCTCCTCAACAACGGCAACGGTACCTTTGCTCGAAATGTTGACTATACCACAGGCACTTCTCCTATTGCCGTCGCCCTCGGCGACGTCAATGGTGATGGCAAAGCTGACATGGTAGTGGCGAACTACACTAGCACTAGTGCCTCCGTCCTCCTCAACAACGGCGCCGGAACTTTTGCTCCAAAGGTTGACTACACCACAGGCACCAACCCTGTCTCCGTCGCCCTAGGTGACGTTAACGGCGACGGCAAAGCTGATATGGCGACGGCGAACAAAAATAGTGGTAGTGGTACCACCGCCTCCGTCCTCCTCAACAACGGTGACGGAACTTTTGCTCCAAAGACTGACTTCACCACGGGCACTGGCGTTACCTCCGTCGCTCTCGGTGATGTTAACGGCGACGGTAAAGCTGACATGGTGACGGCAAACTATGCTGCAGGTGCTGGCACCACCGCCTCCGTCCTCCTCAACACCACCCCCTCTTCTCTCGGAAAAGCCATTTTCTCATACACCGCCACCAACCCCGTCCCTCCAAACGGCTCCGACGGCTGGATCTCCCTCTCCTCCGCACACGGAGGAGGAAGCACATACGGTGTCACCATAGGCACCAACTCCCTCGGAGGTTTCGCCTGGGGAAGTGAGGTCATGGGCTGGATAGACTTCTCTGCAGTCTCATTCCCACCACCATGCTCTATCTCAAACATCTGCTCCATAGACCACACCCAAAGCATCAACACCGACGCCTGGTGTACCATCACCACCACCACCTGCTCTGCCGGATACATCTGCAAAGACGCTGGCGGTCTCTGTGGAGCAGGTAACCCTTCAGGCACCATGACCTTCTCCAACCAAAAAGTGAAGAAGGGAAAGACTGTCACCATCTCCTGGAACGTCCTCTATGCAGACAGCTGCGTGGTATCAGGTACCAACGGAGACTCTTGGACACCTGCTTCCTCTAGTGTGAAAACATCCCAAGCTCTACAGAACGAAGCAACGTATACACTGAACTGCCAACCAGTGGGAGGTGGCACCCCCGTACTCCTTGATACCAAGAAGGTGACGCTGATTCCGAAGATTGGGGAGTTTTAAGTTCTCGCTTATGGTGAGCTATCCTGCGTGATATATTTTGAGCCTTCGCGGGCACAAGCGTCCACAGTGGTTTCGCAGACGTCGGAGCGGGTGAGAAATATGTCACGCGGGATAGGTGTACGCTTATGCACAGCGAAATAGTCGAAACACCTTTCTGCGCGGTACTATAGACATATATATGGCACTCTTTCAAAAAAATCCGTTCATTGCTCCTGATATCAAGGATGTCGTCGCGGAAAAGCGCTCCGTAGTACGCACCCTTATGCTGATGTTTGGTGCCGGAGTAGTGCTGGTGTCGGTACTTCTCGGTGGGTATCAGATAGGGCAGTGGATACTCTGGAATACAGCACCGCAAGTCGTCGCTCCAAATCTTCCGCAAGAAACACAACCACTCATTACCGTAGAGTCACGTCTTCGTGAGCTTGGTGGTGCAGGGGGCGGAGGTTCTGTCGACATGGGAAGTGTGGTGGAACGTACCAATGAGCTGACACCAAAGTACAAGAGTAGCGCCACTGTCGGAGCGAGCACTACACCGACAGTGGCAGATCGAATGAAAGAGCTCGGGAATTAATAGTATAAATGTATGAGTAACTATATTTCTGTACTGTCACGAAGCTTCGCTCAGGCGCTCTGCCTTGCAGGGGTTATTGCCCTCGCCCTCGGCATCAACTACCTCTCAGCCTGGACTGGCCCTACCGCACTCCCACCAAACAGCAACGTCGCAGCACCTCTCAATGTCGGCACTACCAACCAAGTAAAAGATGGCAATCTCTCTGTGGGTGCAGGCGCGAACACAAACACCACCATTGGTCTTTCTACCTATGGTGCACATGTGGTGAAGGGCTGGCAGACCATCGGAGCAGTCACTGCCCCAACACAGCTCCTTGAACTCAAGGGCACCGCGGGTACTGACGGTATTAAGTTCCCTGATGGAAGTGTGCAGACGGCGGCTGCGTCAGCAAGTCGTGCGTTTCAGTGTGCGTCAGGCGGGTATGCGTTTTCAGGTATTAGTCTTTTTACCTGCGTAAAAATCGCTACCGGAGGTACCTGCACTGCAAATAATACAAACTCCAATGACTGGCCAAGCGCTGCTTGGACATGCGCTTCTCATGCCGGGTGGGGACTGTCAGGTAGTAATCCAGCGAATGTGTACTGCACAGTACCCGCTGATTCAAATGGGCCGATAATGTCTTGCATAGATGTTTCCACCAAAGTTAACTGTGTGTGGTACGACGCCACTGGTGCAGGAGGTAGTTGGGCATGTAAGGCAATGACCGGAGCAAATTTCGCTGGGATTTAGAGGATTGCTGCTGCGGTATATTGACTCTCGTTCACAGGTGAGATACTATTGACCCGCATTACGCTCTTTGTATTTATGGGTGAGGCGAAAGCCTCTCATTCCATGTTTCTTAGAGCGTGTGCTGTACGAAACAGGAATTGAAGAGAAAGCGTTCTCGCGCATTCCTCACTCTCTGTTTCATATATATTTATTACTCACTCACTATAATTGTATGGCAGACTTCGATCGCACAAAGCCACACATGAACGTAGGAACCATTGGTCACGTTGACCACGGCAAGACTACGCTCACTGCGGCTATCCTCCACGTCCTTCACATGAAGGGTGGTGGTTACGGCGCTTCTGAAAAAGGCGTTGACCAAATCGACAAAGCTCCTGAAGAAAAAGCGCGTGGTATTACTATTTCGCTCTCACACAACGAGTACGAAACACCAAATCGCCACTACGCACACATCGATGCTCCAGGACACGCTGACTACATCAAGAACATGATCACCGGTGCCGCTCAGATGGACGGCGCAGTACTCGTGGTAGCAGCAACTGACGGCGCAATGCCTCAGACAAAGGAGCACGTACTTCTTGCAAAGCAGGTTGGCGTGCCAAAGATCATTGTCTTCCTCAACAAGGTAGACATGGTTGATGACGAAGAAATGATCATGCTCGTAGAAGAAGAACTCCGTGAGCTTCTCACCAAGAACGGCTTCGATGGCGCAAACGCTCCTATCATCAAGGGTTCAGGCCTCAAGGCACTTGAGTCATCTTCAGTCGATGACCCATGGGCAGCAAAGGTTATTGAGCTTGCAGAAGCGATGGACACCTACTTCCCAATGCCAGCTCGCGAACTCGACAAGCCATTCCTTATGCCTGTTGAAGACATCTTCTCTATTGAAGGTCGCGGTACGGTAGTGACCGGTCGCGTTGAACGCGGTCGTGTAAAGGTTGGCGAAGAAGTGGAGGTTGTTGGTCTTAAGGATACTGTAAAGACAACAGTCACCGGCGTTGAAAT
>JAYVPP010000090.1:0-15371 GCA_043757305.1 Candidatus Kaiserbacteria bacterium | reverse complement strand
GTTGGTACGCCGCGTTTTTGGTAGTACTTCCTGTGAAGGAGCCAAATGGAATGGACGTTGGCGTTGTCGCGACGTCGGTCGTGACGCCCGCAACGACTGTAGAGGTGGCGACACCAGACACAGCGAAGTTGAGTGACGAACCCTCAGTGGTGAGTGACGGATACGACTCTCCTGAGGCAGTAGAAACCGCTTCATTGTTTTGCATATCCCATGCACGGAAATAGTATGTGCGGTTTACGCGAGCACCAGCGTTGCGAAGTGTAAACGAAAACTCTGCAGACGAGGTTGCCTGCTGTGAATAGGTCGAAGACGAAAGTCCTGACGTATTGTAGGTACCGCAGCCACGTCCAACACCTCCCACGCAAATATTTGCATCTGACAGTGTCGAGCTTGCTATTACGGTGCCGTCGGTACCTCCAACTTCTGCATAACACCACAGTGATGCGCCGTCCGTACAGGTCGTGGTCGCCACGACGTCATTTACCACACCAAACGCCGGCGACTCTGAGTACTGAAGCTTAAACTTATTATTTGAACCCGTAGCCCCTTGCGACTCGCGAAGCGTGAGACGCAGCGCGATCGAATTATTGTACGAAATATTTATTGGCGTCACTGTCTCTGCTGCAAATGATAACGATGGTGATGCATTTTGTGCATCGTCGTACCAACGCCATTTTTTTGACTCCACACCATACCCAATCGTTTTAAGAGTGGGGTAAAAGTTGTACGCGGTGAGCGCGGATCCGTTAGACTGAACCATACGGAAACAATAGCTTGCGCGACTTGCTGCGAGAGAGTCCTGAACGACCCAGTCGTATTCTATGTCGTCACCAGGTACTGCGGCATACGGAGTCGCGGTGCTCGTACCTCCCTGCGACTCATATGTACCTGCTCTATTCGCGACCGAGAGGAGTAGGTCGCCGGCAGTTGCAGGGTTGGTCGAAAGAGGAGTCTTGTCTACTACCGCTCCGTTGGTGAATCCGCGCCAAAGGGCAGTGGACGACGCCGGGTCACCCATATCGCTCCACACAGAAACAGCACTACAGGTACTGCTCGCACGGTTTGCATACTGGAGTTTGAAGGCGTCGACACCTGCTGGCATACCCGAAAGTCCCGACACGTTTATGGACATACGTATGCGCGCAATATCTCCTGTGTTCATTGGCTGATCAAAGCCCGTCATCGAAGTATTTTCACCTAGATCAACAGCGCCAGTAGGCCACGGGTCGGTCGGTTTTATGGCATTTGTGTTTGTATAAATACGGTAGTAGTTTTGTGATAGCTGTCGTTGTGCCGTTGGCCACTCCACTACTTCTGTGCGATACGTGCGCGTGTCGCCAGTGTTACTCAACCAAAATTCGTACTGCGTCGTCGTGGTCGGAGTGAGTCGTACACCCATAATAGGCTCTGGCCATGTAGCAAGCGCTGCATTGTCGCGGTTGTTGGCGAAGATGGAAGCGTTCGTAACATCGGTGAGTGTCTTTCCGATGTTTACATAGAGTGTCAGTGGCGCAGTGCCTGCTGTCTGGGTCCCGTTTGAACGCGTCACGCTCATAGTATTTCCACTGGTTTGAGTATTTTCGATTACCCACGCAACCGAAGTTTGTCCAGCTGGCGTCGTAGCGGCGGCATCAAGCGCAAACGATACCTGCCCCACAGATGAGAGCCATACTTCATGTCCGTAGTTTGCGTGATTGTTTACAGTAGAACGTTTCTGAACGTGAACAAAAGTTTGCGATAGGCTGTTTACAGCAGTTATCGCATTTGTCTCTGTTGCACCCACAGCAGCATATGTATGCTCGGAGCGCTGCACTTTCCAGTTTGAACCTGTAAACTCTACTGCAGCATAACTCACGATCGCAGCAAGTGTGCCCGTGGCAGCACGCGTAAATACAGCCTGCTTTGTGGATGACGACCAGTCTGACGTTGCAAGGCCTGTGTGGTACAGCGTGCGAGCAGCGCTCGGGGTAAATTCTCCAGTAATAAACACTGCAGTGCTGCTGCCATTAATAGCTCCACTTGCTGCTGTACCTGTTGCCACCGTCGCTGCCGCACCGAAGGTCACTATTTCCTGTTGTCGAACTTTTATTTCATTGGCTCCCCCCACTGGTCCTTTGTACTCAACTATTTCCCACTCTACGCGCGTGATGCTTGCTGCAGCTGCGGCGTGGGAGAAAGTCACACTCGTCTGCACGTTACTTGCGTTTGAGATGTACGCAGTCACCGAATCAGCATTTTGGTTTGCAGTAACTACGGTACTCCCTGCGCCAGTGTTTTGTGTATTTGTTATACGTATATATGCACTCGTCGATGCGGTGGGAGCTTTATAGTCGACTCCTGCGGTAATGGTTGCGCCCGCAACCGCAGCGGGAATCAAAGTAATGCCGCGCTGTACAAAAAAGTCAGTACTTAGTTTTATCGTCGCTTCTGGATATTTCGCGTAGATCTCGAGCGGTGTACCTGCATCGGTCACTCGAAAACAGTAGGGACTGTTATCTGACGCAGACGTAGACGCGATGACCGAGTACTCAAGCTCTGTAAACTGATTTTGTGCAAGCGTAATGGCTGCGGTCTGCGAGGTAGCATCTTTAAAACCGCCGTTTGGCGTGACAAAAGTCGCTTTATCATCAGTCGTACCACCAGTAGATGTCGCAATGTTTGTTGTGTTTGAAGCATCAGCTATTTGGTATGTGTTGTACATCATGATGTCTGCACTAGCACCTACTTGTATCCATGATGTAATGGCGCTACACGAAGATCGCTTCTGACCATACTCGAGGCGATACTGTGACGGAAACGTGGATGTACTTCCGCGATTTGAGACCTCGATGCGGACGCGTGAGTTTATGTATTTTGAAAGGTTCCCCCACGGTGTATCTTCTTGCGAGTTGGTTGCAGATGACGATGTGGCTTGACCGCCATCGTCCAGACGCCAGTGATAATGCGCGAGTGCTCGGTCGCCATTGTGGATAGCGGTTGAGCTCGCCATGGCTACTGTCGTCGTGGGCAAAATCGTGCCACCTCCACTCATAACGACGTTGGTAGGAGGGCTCGCAATGGTCCAATCGATGGTGCCGCCGTCGACCGTCCCTGATGCAATGTCGGTCACGATATACGCGCACATCGTTGACGTTGTGCTAATAGCGAGCGACCCACTAAAAGTAATCGCTCCGGACGCGTTAAAACTTCCTGTACTCCCAAACTGCGCTTCAGTCCCCGCATATGTCTCGCTGTCACAGTTGTAGGGATACGATACGTCCGAGTCGTAGTACATCTTCACGTTTTTAAATGCTGTCGTTGCGCTTGCTGTTCCTGATGCTGTTACGACGACACTGGTGATGTTTCGCGCGTTTTGTGTCTCACGAAATACAAACTTGCCACCGAGGTATTGTCCGGAAGTCGATGCAGACACATTACCTATCATCGTCGTACTCGCTGTCACCATGATGCCTGGAGCAATATCCGCAATAGTATCCCCTGCGATGACCGCAGTTGTAGACGCATACCACGACGCAAAAATGCGTTGGTCGGAGACACCGTTTAGGTCGACACCATAGAGGTCGCTCGCGGCAGTGTTCACCGTCGTACCGTTTTCAGCACCGAAGTTTGTTATCACACCGTTTTGGGCTACACGCCAGTAGACGTTTTGGGTTCCGACTGTAGCCGGCGTCGTCGCTCCGGTATACACGAGGTAGATATCGTCGTTCCCTTTATTGAGGCCGAGCGCGACGCCGGTGATGCCACGTGTGCTATTTAAAATTGCTGTGGATGTCGCCCACGTTGTACCGTTGAAGGTACCGACACGTACATCGTCGTCCGTTCCCAATATTATGTTGTCTGCAGTCCATGCAAGGTAGATGTTGTTCGTCGTGGACGAAACCACCGCGGACATTCCAATGTTATACACCGTGTTTAAAAGTGAGGATCCGTCGATGGCCGTCCACGCACCAGACCACGTCGCCCCATTCCAGATTTTGTATTGCACAATCTGTGCTGTTTGGCGGCGGTTGATCGCCATCACGCTACCTCCCGAAAGCGGCTCAAGGAGCACGAAGTCACCGTCGGCGTTGGTGAACGGGTTTGCTGCAGGTTCAGTCCAGTTTGATGCAGTTGTACAGGTGGTAGTACATCGCAGTACGTAGGAATCGGTGTTGTCTACGATACCCACATACAGGTTTCCATTAGTACCTTCAGTAATAGCCGGATAGTTTGCACCTTCTGTAAAACTTCCTGTCTGCACGTTACTTGGGTCTGTAGTTGTGCCGGTTGCACCATCTCCGAGAGTGTCATTCGAGGTATCGAGCACATTGTAAAAAAGTTTTATAGGACTGAGATTCATCATCACAATATGAATCTTCGAGCCCAACAGACCCGGCGTCCATTGGTCGTACCACACCGCAATATTGGAGCAGGAGACTTGGGAAAATACCGTTGTGGCAGTGCTCCAGGTATTGCCGCTGTCTGTCGTCTTTGCATAGACGCACGAGCCGTTTTGATCACGATAGAAACGGTATCCGACAGTATCTGAGGTGAACACGGTCTGTGGTGGGCCATGTATCGCAGACGTGCTTGTAGCACTTGTAGTAGCATCAACAGTCGACTGTGCTGCCTCTGCAGTGTTTGTATGAGGGGCTCCAATAAACGGCGGTGTGAGAGAGAGAAAGTCACCGAACACAAGTACAAACATCACAATGAGTGATACGACAAATCGCCCGGTCGCATAAAGTCTGCGTCCTTTCATATTCCGATACTTTCTATTGTCGCATGCACGTCTATAAAAAGAGTAAGTCCTATGCACAGCGAGGCTCACGCAAGCGCTACTGTACGCTTGAAGTAGTTGCAGTATCTGTCGCATGATACGGTTCGATCACAAGGTCAGGTATTGCAGGTAAGATAGAAATGGCAGGAGCAACAGACACACTACTTGGTGTGCTCGATGCATCTAGCGCGACGGCAGCTGCAGTACTTGTTGCCGCAGTGCTAGTCGCATCAGGAATAGAAAGTGTAGTAGATGTTGCAACACCTGCTGATGGAGTCGACGTACCTGTAGAACCACCACCATCTGGCGTGCCCGTTGCCACCTTCACCTCTATTTTTGTAGTAGTTGCCGACTGCACAAACGCTTGGTCATTTTTCTGGCTACTTGGCTGTGGAATATCTTTTGGAAGTGGTGCTGGTGTGGCAGAAAGCGGCACGACTTGGTTGTGCGCCACATCATAGCCTACAGTCTCTATGTCACCATTATCTTTCTTTGAGTCGAAGACGAGCACCATGCGTGGATTTTCTACCTTACCGCCCTCGGTACCATGCACTGTCTGTGTCGTACCACTCACGCGGTCGTATACTTTTGCTACCCACTCGTTGTTTTCTCGAGACTGCCACGTGATATAGCGGTCAGTGATAGACGGCGCGACATCGTGCACGTCGTTGTTGGTAAGCACATGTGACGTACCGTCGCGGTCGACCATGACGATGTCCCAGTCATTTCCCTGCCATGTCTGGTAGACCACGACACCGTCGTACGATGACGGCAACATACTATTGACCGTACCGTGCGTGAGCTCAGTCGTCTTACCACTCTTTTGTTCGTACTTCATGATCTGATATCTGTCATCTTGAAGTGCATGCCAGACGATGTCACCGCTTGCCGAGTCGAGTGCAGGAGCATCGTTGTCGTAGGCAGTATGTGTGATGGTATCGGTCGTACCGTTGTGTTGGTAGTAGATCTGCATTACTCCAGCCACGTCGCGAGCTGCAAATACACCATCGCTATGCAAAGCAGTGGACGATGCCTGAGAGCGTGTGCACTGAAACGTACCATTACCCACGATCACGCACTCGCCCTGAGAAAAGCTCATTTTATCAGCATCAGTTGTGTGCGATACAACGAGTGCGCCACTAGGTACAGCAGCAACTGTTTCCGTAGCTTGTGTCACGACGTTAGATGTCGTAGTGGAAATGACTGCGGCAGTGGATGGCGGCACCACCACTCCGAGTACGAGTGGTGTCGTCGTGCCTAGCGCTTGAGGTGGCACTTCTACAGAAGGTGTGGTTGAAGCATCTGTCGTAGTCGATACAACAAAAGATGGAGGAGTCGTGCTCGCAGCTTGTGCAGGGTCTGGCGAAGGTGCTGGCTGAGTAACTGCGTCTGTCGTTGATGAAGCAGATACAGAAGAAGCAACTTCGGACACATTCGACACGTCTGGTGCCTGCGGTGATGGTACAGGAACAGAGGGAACAGTAGTTTCGGAAGGAGTCGAGCTTGCATGCGCTGCCTCAGTGCCTGTATCAGCGTAGGCATCAGCGAGTGGAACGAGGAGAAAATACGAAATGAGCACGAGCGAAGCAATGCGAGCAGCAAATGGTGATCGCACACTTTTTGACACAGCTGCTTCTTTGGAAGACTCTCGTTCCATAGGAGCAGGAGTATGTAGTTTTTTATTTTTGATAGGCGAAGAGGTCGCCGGAGTGCGACGTGCATGAACTGTCAAAGGTGCTGCCTTAACAGTCTTCCCTTTAGCTCTTTTTGTAGTCACTACGCGTTTCATAGCGGCTGCTCGTTATGTATGGTACTCACATGTGGAGTCTCCTCATAGCTACGGGATAGCGCTTTATCCATCGCTACAGAAAGTACGTGAAGAAGAAGGACGATAAAGACAATGGAAGCGACAATAACCACATAGAGAAGAGGGCGAAGATATTCAGGAAGTTGTTGAAATGGAGAACTTTCGTTTTCAAACGAAGTCTTTTTTCCGCGAGCTGCGAGATAGCTCTTTAGAGAATTTTCGTTCGCTATCCAGGCCACTGAGCTATACACCTGCTTGCCTTCGATCTTTCCTGTACGGATAAGCTGTCCTATATAGTCGGGCGTGTATTCTGTCCTGTCAGCGGCTTCTTTCAACGTTAAATAGCCGAGTGGGATATCTTTTTCAGCAATTTTTTGAAAATCTATATTTTTAGCCATATCTCGAGTATCGAGATGATTTTCTCGATACTCGAGAATCATCTGATTACTCTTATTCTACTACTTTTCACCACTTTATCCACAGAGAAAACCCATACTTATCCACATCTATCCCTTGACAACATAACTCATAGGTATATACTAGGGTTATGCAAAGAAAAGACAAATACGGACTCCCTGACCTTCGTAAAGAGTTCGCAACAGAGGAGGCATGCCTAGAGCATATCTTCACCACCCTTCACACCAAGGAGTGTTCCTGTGGTGGCTTATACAAGCGTATAGCAGGTCGCAAGCAATACCAGTGTGGAAAGTGCCGTGCTCAGATTGCCCCAACAGCAGGGACTATCTTTCACAAGAGCGATACCCCACTCTCTCTCTGGTTTCATGCTATCTTCGTGTTCTCTAACGCAAAGAGCGGTGTATCAGCCAAGGAGCTAGAGCGACAGCTTGGCGTTACCTACAAGACTGCGTGGCGTATGCTCAAGCTCATTCGTGAGGCACTAGGACAAGGCAACGATAAACTCGATGGTGATGTTGAAATGGACAGCGCATACTTTGGTGGTCGTGGTCGTTCTGGACGTAACAACGAAAACCATAGTGTTGTGATGTCTGAAAAGTCAGTGGTGATTGGCGCTATAAAGCGTGGTGGAAATGCAAAGGTAATGGTCACGCCTGACATGGGTGCAGAAGCTCATGGAGCGTTCCTTGAAATGAACGTATCAAAAAGTGCTCGCCTTATGACAGACAGCACACAGGTGATCAAAAAAGTTGCTGTGGGATATGACCGCTACATGGTCAACCACAGCAAGCAAGAGTATGTTCGTGGCAATGTGCACGTGAACTACATCGAGTCATTCTGGGCGCATACCAAAAGAAGCATACGCGGTACGCACAAGGTTATTTCGAAGAAGTATCTTCAGTCTTACCTTGACGGCTTTGTCTTTCATTATAACAACCGACACAGCGACAGAGAGCGGTTTTCCGCTCTGTTTGGTGCTGTATTGCACGGCTCAAATTAAGGTTATACGTCATCTTGTTCTATAAGGGCTTGAAACTCATCTTGAGTTGCTGACGGTATACACTGAGCAGGTTTTAATAGATACTCCATTGACTCAATAACCTCTGAGTCACTTTCATTTTTACATGTGGTGATTACCCACATACCACCAGCTATCGGGGTATTTGTATTGGGTTCAAATACTTTAAAACCATAGGTTAAAAATTCGTCTGAGTCACTTTCAGTTGTGTCCCAAAGGTGAACTTCGTAACCATGGTGCTTAGCTAAGGCTTCGACAGCACTTTGATATTTTTTAAGAGTAGGTCTCGACATGAGCTATGCGACCTAAAGAAGTATTGGAACGCAACATGTCGTATACAATGGCATCAGTTTTGTCCGAAAGGACCTTCTTTGAGAGGTTGGCAGGATTCCCATGCTCACTTAGCATTTCCTCGTATGCCTTTGTCATTACTCTCAATCTTTCGAGAACTTGCTTCTTAGAAGACATCTCAACTGTGATGTCATAAGGGTGTACAAAACCTCTGCATGCCATCGTGTAATCTTTGTTGCGTACAAAATATACAATTATTTGAGGGTGACTTTCTTCAATCTCTTCTACGGAATGTGTTGTTCGTCTCGTATTATGAGGCGTAGATGTGTGTGACATTTTATCACTGTATATTAATTCTAAAAAAGCGGAAGCCGTGACTGTGTGAACACTAACTCTAACCATCGTTCAATGAAGAAAAACTGAAGTGTCAACGACGTTATGTCACCAAGAGATAGGTGTGTACTTATCCACACCCTTCCAAATACCAGCTTAGTGTAAAAAGGCTTTTGCGAGAATGATACCGAAGTCACGGAAAGACATTTTTCCATCCCCATTGAAGTCAAAAGTCTTACTTCCGGTAGTCCACGCGCTCATAAAGGCTTCAATATCGGCAAAATCAACCTTTCCGTCTCCGTTGATGTCAGTGACGACTTCTACGGCTACTTTGCCACCGAGCACAGTGGAGCCATCTTTACCCCTTGTACCTATGTGTATCTGTGCTGCTCTACTATTTTGAGAAACAGCAAGCTCTGTTCCCTTTCCGTCTCCAGCAAGGAAAGTGCTGTTGCGCACCAGGACATCTGCATCGCCGTTTTGTGTGGCTTTTGCGTGCACATTTGCAATGAGATGCCTGCCGAGAAAGCCTTTTCGAAAGGTGCCTCCTCGAAAGATGACTTTATTGCCGTCTATCTTTGGCTCGCTCGTCCATAGTGTTATTACGGAACCGCCAGTGTCGATGCTCTGTGGAGTAAGCGAGGAAGGAAAATCGACTTCAATATCAATAGTATTGACCGGAGCCGCGGCTACAGCCTCAACACTTATCACTACGTCGTCGCCTGCCGACACGTATGTCGCAGAGGGTGTGAGGATAACTGCTGAATCATTTCCGGAAAGAATAGTGGCGCCTACAATACCAAGCGTGAAGGCAATAATTGGAAACATGAAATGCACCGTGGAGACCGTGCGACGCTTTCGTCTGCTACGAAGATGGTCGATGATGTCTCTATAGTGTGTATTCATACTCTATGAACCGAGAAGATCGCTTTGATGCTTTGCTACTTGTTCAATCTCCGACTGGAGGGCAATAAATTTACCATTGAGCGCTGCGCCATCTTGCGCAAGTGTATCAATAGATTTGCCGCTAGCAATCTTCTTGTCGTGGAGTACATCAACTATATCCCGCTGCAGCAGAAGCTGCGTCGTCATCAGGTTTGCACGCATTTGTTCTTTTTCAAGATATGTATGCATCACATCGAGAACATCTTTTCCCGAACCGGAATCTTTTATAAAGTAGCCGCGATACGTTAGGACATCAGTATATTTCTCAATGAGATGCTCGAGTCGAGTGATATGAAACTTTTTGAGAGAGAGCTGATACGGCGCGCACGCAGGGAATGTCGTGTCGAGTTCTACGCGTTCTTTTTCGGTCAGTGTTCGCAGCCTCGAGAGCAGATCTTCAAAACGTGGGCGGTTTGGGCAGTCTGTGACTGCACCTTTGCTTTCTTCCACTACTTTATTGCTTGCTGCTTCGTGAGAGGCTGTCAGGTAGCTGGTACGAAGATTGTGCAAGTCTGCATCAGTCTTCTCCGCAAAAGCGCGGAGCGTCTGCGCGGAATATAAAAGAGCGATCGCAAAACCTACCAACGTGCCAGCCAATACTGCAATTACGGTGGTGCGTGAAATGGTCATAGGGAAATGTGAGTTACTAACGTTTGCGGAGCACGCTATCGATATCTTCCACCTCTTTCTGTACGCGGGCTTCTGCTTGCTCAAGCTCGCGCGCGATGGTGTTGAGCAAGGCTGACTCGGCCCGTGGTGCCTTGCCCTGCTTCCCTGCTTTTAGCTCTTCTACACGCTGATTAAGCCCATTGATGATAGCGCCAAACTCTGCTGCAAGACTTTGCTCTGCTTCGGTAATTTCTTTTTTGAGACGCGCGCGGAGCTTTCTAAAGTAGTGCATGGTGTAAATGAGGAGGAGTGCGAGCAAGACGATGAGAGCTATAAGCGGTATTGCTACAGAGAGAATCCCGATGAGTGCATTGCCTGTACGCTGCAGTGACGACTCTTGTACTGCAATACGCACAGTGTCAGATACTCGGCTCTCTGCACCGTTCTGGTCTACGGCTCGTGCGCTAAACTCATAGACACCAGGCGCGAATCTACTCTCCGGAACAAATACAAACGTACCCTGCGCGTCCGTAGCGAGTATGTATTCGTGCTTTGTTGCGTCTGTGACTGAGCCTGCGGTGTTTTGTGTCACATACACTTTTGCATTAGGGCGAGTGGTTCCTTTTATGACTGGGATGAGTGCCGCGCTGATCTCGGCTGGGTAGTCAGTAAACTTCGGAGCATCAAACGCTTCGATGGTGAGCGTGAGGGATGCTTCGAGCATATTGCCTGCAGCGTCGTAGGCGTCGGCTACCACTGTGTGGTCACCTGCGCCTAGGAGTGGAAGCTCAAAGAGGCCACTCTTTTGACTATCTATCCATTTTTTCTTTTCGCCAGTGTCTATTTGTACCGTGTATGAGGCGATGCCAGAAATACTATCCTTTGCGTCAAAGAAAATATGCTTCTTTGGTGAAGTAGAAGTGGCGTCTGCGACGCTCATCGTAAAGGACTCTGGTTTTGAAGCATCTACGGCGAGGCGATACTGCGCGACACGTCCCCATCCTTCTTTGTTTTTAAATTGGAGATGGAAATAGTTGACGCCTGAAAGATCTTTTAATTCCTTTTCTGACACAGGATGGTCATACACTACCGTGGGTACGGTACCTTTTGATGTATCGAGAAGTGCGCGAACTGCAGTGACATCTGACGGCAACTTCCATGAAAGCTTCGCAGTGTTTGCGGTATACCATACGTCTCCGTCTGGGTGCGTATTTGAGGTAATGACGGGAGCGGAAGGAGTATTTGCAGGCGCTACATACTCTGGTGGCGGGTTATTGGATGCAGCACTTGCGGTGTATGCACCACCTGTCATAGCTCCGAGAACATTGGTGCCTTGGCCGTCTGCAGCAAGTACCGAACCGCTACCAAACCGAACGTTTAGTGTCCCCGCTGCGAGTATTCTAAATGTAACTGTGGCAACAGTGCCTCCTCCTCCCGTATACCCTGATGGTGATCCACCGCTGAAGGATACGTTGCCTCCTGAAAAAGTTGGCTCACTCGTCCAGAGGTTAAAAATTGAATTTGCTTTTGAAACCGACAGCACTTGAAGCTGACCTGGGTTGTACGTCAGTGAACCTTCAGCTGCATTGATAGGCTTCCCTTGCGTATTGACGATGATGCGCGCACTAAACGTACCGCCCACAGTGTACACGCCAGTGTCGGGAGAAAGTGAGAGTGTTGCGGCATGAGTGACTGCAGGAAAAAGAAATGTGCATGCGGCGAGGAAGACAATGGCGAGGTATGCGAGAGTGCTTTTGTCTTTAATGGCATTAGTCATGGTCATTCGTTGCTACGACTTCGGTGTCATTCTTTCGAAACTTTCTGCGGAGGAAGTACAACATGAACCCCGCGATGAGGAAGAGAGCTGCTACACCAGCCCCAGCAACAAGCGCTGAATATGGATCTATCATGCGTGAAGTGTCAGTCGGTGCATAGGTGGCGATACGTTCGTTCCCTGCCTTATCGATTGCCTTCACACGGATCACACTCTGAAGGCGCTGGTCTACGAGAACGTACGGATTTTTAACCGTTTTCCACTGGCGGTTTGGTGCGCCCCACTTAAAGAGAGAGAGCTCGCGAATAGGTTCTTCAAGTACTTCGTAGTGGTCTATACCAGACTGCTTGTCGGTTGTTGAAAAGACGATGTAGTACTTGCCATTAAATACATTGTTGTCTTGGACAAGCTCAATAGAAAACGGCGATGGGAGGGTTTTATCACTTGAAACTGCCTCGCTCCATGGGTCGGCGATAGCGTTGCCCGCTTTATCGTCGAGAGTGATTTGTGAACCGAACGTTTTAAGTGGCGCATTGGTGCCCAGGCCGTCGTTTAAGAGCACGCGTGTCTGCGGCTCAAAGGTAATATGTGCGTCGGTCGAGGTGCCGCCGCCCACAGAGAAGCCAGGCACTTGGAAAATGATTTTTGCGATGACATTTGAAAGACGCGGGTCACCGACGACGCGCCCACAGTAGCCGTTGGGGATACCGCCAGCAAAAGTAATGGTATGTGCGACCGGGTCTATCTTCGGGTCTTCAACCCACAAGGAAAGAATGGAGTCGCCGCGAGAGACATCAACGGCAAGAATGTTTGGATCGTATTTTACGACGGCGTCAACGGTGTTGATGCATTCGCCGTCTTCAGTGTCGAGACGTACCGATACCGCCACACTGTCTGCGCGATAGGCGTGTGTGAGCGATGGGTCCATGTAGAGCGAGGCTGCGTACGCGTGAGGTGTAGCGGTTGCAAAAAGCAGTACGCCAAGCACACCCAGTATTCCTCCACATACAATGCGTTTCATTACAGTAAGTATAGCAAGCACTACATTACTTTATGTATGGTATTTGGGTATAGCTGTATCTTCAAGAGAGGACTTTATCGTAAGAATAAAAAATGGTATCTGGGATCTTTACCAACGCCCTTCCTGTCACTGTTCCAGAGAAAGAGAAGGCGGGGTTCAACCCGCTCACTTATCTCCAACCGGAACATCCAGCGGTGCAGGGGCTTGGGGTTTCGGCGGAGACGGCTTCCTTTTTTGGAGCAGGCTTCGCCCCGCGCGGTATCTTGCGTGGGCGATTAGCCATTCCGATCCATGATCGAGATGGCACACTGATGGCCTATTGCGGACGTGCTGTGAAAGACGAAAGTCCAACACTGCTCTTCCCCAATGGCTTTCAGCCTGCCGACTTTATTTTCGGCGCACATCTGGTGCGGGCAGGGCATCTCACTTTGGTGCGCGATCCCCTGTCGGTTCTCACCGCCAATGAATCAGGTGTTGAAAACGTCATCGCCTTCCTCACGGAAAGCATCGCCGCCCAACAACTCGAAATGCTGGCATCCCTTATGGATGAGTGGCATTGCGAAACAGTTGAGTTGTTTTAGACCCTCGTAAGAGGGTCTTTTTATATAATTCGTTCTGCTCTTTCTATTTCTTCATTTAATTTGGTCGCAGCGCGCATATAGCTTAGGGTACACTCGCTAATTGGATTTCCAAACTTCGATTGGAAATGCCTTCCATTTGAATCCTTCCAAAAACTTTGAATTTTCGACAAACTGAGTTCTATGTCGTGAGATACAGACCGAATTGATTTCAACATGCTCATTTGATTTAACCGCTCCCAGTACCATATCGAAAATTTCAAATATAAAATCTTAAATGTATTTAACATGCCATTCTTGTTGTGGGATTTGCCAAATGGATAGAGCTTCCAATAAAGTTCTACCTTCCGGAAAAAAGCTATTTCCAAGGTTTGTGTGAATATAACAACAAGCTCCTCGACGACATCAGTGACTTCCAACTTTGCAGCTTCATCTCCATCTTTTTATCCAACTAGTAAGGAGTTAAACACATTTGCAACTGCGCTATAGAATAGTACTCGAAGAATTTCATCAAGTTTTTCTGCAAAAGTACGTCCTGCAGTATCCAGCCAGAGCTTCAGGGTTGAAATCAATTGAATTTCAAAATCGCGCTCAATTGTCCAAACAGACCTTAATATTTCTCTCAACGACGCCTTCTAACTTTTTGAATTTTTGTGCTGAACAAAAAGAAATCAATGATCACAAAACTTTTAGTCCGATCCTAAATATCCGTAACGGTATCAGAATTGTTTCTTCTGATCTTCCGCCCTAGGCGTAGGCTGACTCCTCGAGGTTTTGTTGCGAGAACATAACGAATATCAAGTGAGGACTCGGAAATCGCCTCTGAAAATCTTCCGGAAAATGCCGGCTCGCAAATTTTTAACTCTTGGATTATTTGTTTAAGCCTAATATTAAGTTCTAGGGCTTCCTTCTCTAGGCTTGACCGACCGTCGGGATTGGCAAGTGCAGATTCAGCTAACAGTCTTGCCGATTGATCAATTCCTCGCATTTCAGTCAGCAGCTGTTCATTATTGTTTTTCGAATTCATCATGTTACGATATCATGTCAAATTACTTTGGTAAACTGCAATCGCCAGTTTTAGAAAGTCAGCGATTCTACTTTTTTTACACGCTGCATTTTTCTCCAAACGGGATGTTATTTAGTGTTTAAAGCACTAGTTTAATTGCAGAAATACTCTTGGAATTGCATCCACGATCCAATGCCGTATTTTTTTTCGTACATTTGCCTAAGGCTATCAATATCTCCGCCGAAGTAGGCACGCTTAAGGATTTCGACTCCAAAAGTACTCACTAGATCAGCAACAAGATCCAGTTCAACTTCGTAAATCTTTTGGCGATCTACACCAAGCTTGCTTGTATCTAGCCTAGTAAAAAACTCGGTTACGCCCTCAGCCAACAGGTTTGGGAGTGCGTAAAAGTTAGGGTGGGTATATAAATGCAATCCCTCGTGAAGAATTGTCAAACCATTCTGTGAAAATGGGGTCAGCCACCATTTTTTGGTCTCCCCACACCGCGCATTGTTTGTTCGAGTCCGTACTTTTTCACCGTAGCATGCTGCCATGATTCTGTACCATACGGAATATTTTTATCGATTGATCGCTCAAGAGCCTCTTCTTCTGCTTGTGATTGTGGACGATTGAGTATCTCCAGATAGTTTTTTGGTATTGGTGATGGCCAGACAGAGAGGAGTTTTTGTTCTGCCGGTGTTCCTTGTATTCGCCGCCATATACTCGACCACTTCCATTCCTCTGCTCGTTCCACAAGATTTGCCTTCTTTGCATTTCTCTCGACGTAACGAACAAGTGTATGAAAATGTGTAT
>JAYVPP010000089.1:0-4119 GCA_043757305.1 Candidatus Kaiserbacteria bacterium | reverse complement strand
TCAAGCTCATATGCAATCTTGAAGCGATTAAATGCCTCAGGATATTTCTGCTGTTGGAAGAGCGAAAGCCCTAGCTCAAAGTGAGTTTGTTGCTTCTCTGGCGAAAGTGCAACAGCCCGGTCGAGAATCTTTTCAGCAATGTCTGGCTTACCCATTACGCGGTAGAACGATGCCTGGAACACGAGTACGCGCACATCGTTTGGAGTTTCCTTCACTTGCAACGCAAGCTCGCTCTCAGTACGTGAGAGGAAGGTGTTGCGGAGGTCAGCAATCTTCTTTGTTTGCTCTGCTGGTGGAAGGTTCTTGTAGAGCTGCTGCAGCTTTGCTGCAAACTGAGGGTCTTGCGCCACCGACTGCGTAATGCGCGTCAGCTGCTCGCGGATTTCTTGTTGTCCAAATGAACCGCGAGTAAGCGCAGTATCAAAGGCCGCGTATTGTGCCTCTGGGCTTGGTGCCTGGAATGCATTAATAAGGTCACCGGCAGCTTGTATGCTGGGAATATTTACAAAGTAGATAATCGCAATCGCAAGTGCACCCACAGTCGGCATCGCAATATTAGTGAGAATCGTATCTTCGATCACTCCTTCAAAGATCGGCTTCTCGTTTGCAACAGTACGTGCGTGAATAAGAGCAATGACTGCGGCAAAAAGTGTATAGCTGATGAGGTTGTCGAACACGAAGATGTTGTGGACCACATAGCCCGCGAGCACACCGAGCAAAATACCGCGCTCAGTCACCGTAAATGTATCTTTATATTTTGTATAAAGAGGACGCACGGCAGCGTAGTATGCAGATGAAGCCAGCACAAACACATACGAAAGGAAGCCCACGATACCGCCAGCAATCAACCAATCGAAGACAATATCGTGCACGCGGTCAAACCATGGCTCCTGTCCGTAGAGCGACGCTTTGTAGTACTTATTAAAGACATAGTTGAAATTCTCCTGACCCCAGCCGAGTATTGGACGCTCTTTCACACCCTCAATAGCAAGCTTCCAAATAGTGAAGCGTGTCTGTGCCTCGCCCATAGAGATAGTCGTGAGACGCGCAACGTTTGAATGAGACTGAATAAATGCAGTATTTTTTGCTGCAGAAAGACCGAGCACCACTGCGACCACCACACCGAGGCCAGCGATAGCGACTTTGCGCATGAGCTTATTTTCACGCTCAAAGAGGGCAATATATGCGACCGTAAGGAGCGCGCTCGAGGCAAGAGCAATGGCAGTACCGCGAGTACCTGTTTCCACAAGGACATACACAAAGACGAGCGAGAGGAGCCCGTAGAGGATTTTTAGATTGCGATTTTTTGTTATGACAAGTACATACACCGCAAGGTACACATGGAAGAGCATATAGATGGCGAGGTACGCTGCGTTGCCGAGCCGCGCGTCCACGCGCACATCGCTTTGCTCGATTGAAATAAAACCGAAGATCTGTCCGAACGCATACATCGACATAAGCACCGCAACGGCGATAGAAGTGTTGAGAAACGCTTTCCACAATTTTTCTGTAGTGAGCGATGCGCCGAGAACAACGAAGTACAAGAAGAGATGAAAGAGCGTAACGAAACCTTCCATACGTTCATAGTTTGACCACAAGCTCTTGTGAGGAGAGACACCAAAAATGTCTGCAGCGAAAATAACCACCACAAACCACACGAAGCCGCCGAGAATCCACGAGAAGCGAGGTCGGTACGCAGCATCCATGAGCGCGAGGAGTGCCCACGCTGCAAAGATAACCTCAACGATAATACGGAAGGCAAAGTTTTTGCCGGTAATAAACGGAAAGAAAAGTGTATTGCTAACAATAAGTGGTAAAAACGGTATCGCAAAAATGCCGACAAGAACTGTGCTTCGTAAAATATCTTTCATAATACCCGAAACTATACCACCCCAGGGTGGTGGTCGTCACCTTCCCCAAACCACTTGTGTATAGGGAAAGCCCTCCCCTCATCATTTTTAAAAGGTCGGGGGTAGGTCTCCGTTTAAAAATGATGAGGGGAGGGCTTTAATTAAGGCTTAATCCAGCTTAATTTGTCTTCGCTCGCTCTCGTGCTACCTCTGCAATCTCTTTGACAATCATGTCGATATCATAGGTAATGTCCCATTCTGGGTAGTGCTCCTTAAACTTCGAGAGGTCTGAGATATACCAAATATGGTCACCCATGCGTGCAGTATCGGTATATGTCACGTTTGCTTTTACTCCGAGTATCTCTTCAGATTTCGCAATCGCTTCGTTCATCGAAATATTCGACTGTCGTCCACCTCCGGCGTTGTACACTTCGCCCGGTCGCGGGTTCTGATGAAAATGCCAAAACATATTCACGAGGTCGTGTGCATGGATGTTATCACGTACCTGCTTTCCTTTGTATCCATTGATGGTGTACGACTTCCCTTCAGCGACACACTTGATGAGGTATGCCAAGAATCCATGGAGTGCGGCACCCGAGTGCATGGGTCCTGTCAGACATCCACCTCGAAACACTGCAGTGTTCATCCCAAAATATTTTCCGTACTCTTGCACCATGATGTCCGCAGCGACTTTAGATGCGCCAAAGACGCTATGCATCGTCTGGTCAATCGACATGCTTTCGTTGATACCTTTTGCAAAAGGATGTGACTCATCTATTTCCCATCTCGTTTCCTTTTCCACGAGTGGTAAAAAGTTAGGTGCATCACCATATACTTTGTTGGTCGAGGTAAAAATGAACGTTGCTTTTGGTGCAAATTTGCGCACAGCCTCAAGCATCACAAGAGTTCCTACTGCATTTACAGAAAAGTCTGTGTGTGGCTCCTTCGCAGCCCAGTCATGTGATGGCTGCGCCGCAGTATGTATAACAATGTCTGGCGTGTACTCCTCAACAATTTTTTCTATTGCTGCCTGGTCGCGGATATCGACAACGACATGAATGTAGTCATCACCGAGCTCAGTCTTCAGCTTTTCAACATTCCATGAGGTCGATGCGTCATCGCCAAAAAAGTATTTCCGCATGTCGTTGTCGATACCCACGACACGATAGCCCTTCTCTTTAAAAAACTTCACCGATTCTGAGCCAATGAGCCCTCCCGACCCTGTCACTAATGCTGTTTTCATATACAAAATGTTATACCACATATAACTCACCCATACGAAAAAAGTCGCCGAAGTAAACTTCGGCGACCACTTTGTTTGAGCTTTGTTATTCGAACGCTTCACGTTCGATGTCGGGATGAGCAGAAAGGAACATCTGTATAGTCGCCACCGAAACGTCATAACACGTATAGGCTTTTTTGCCGTCCTTGAGGATAAAGTATCCCATAGCAACCGCCATTTTCCATTCAGCAATCCTGAGCCAATAGCGGCCAGCGATGGGCTCGTTTGGATCGACGTCTGCTTCAACCAAACTCGCAAGATCAACTTCGAGCGCGTTTGCTGCGCCCCATGTTGAAGTGAACGATGGCGATGGGTTGTGACCAGTCACATGCACCCACTCGGAGAGAATGAGTGCTTCTTTCGCCACTTCTTCCGAGACTTCGCGACGTGCTGCTGCAAGGTCAGATTCGACCTTGCCACGAATGGAGTCCTTGAAGCCCATCACGCAAGTGAGAAACATCACTGGTGCATTTTCTTTGCCGTAGCTGTCATTTCCTGGAGCGTCCGCATGCGGACGTTCCTGAGCGATGAAGCCAAGGCGTACTTTGCCATCGGCACCACGGCCCCACAGGACAGTCTGGCCAAATGGCGCTTCGTGGTAGCGAGGGCGATCAAATGCCGGTGTACCATCTGGTTTCATCACCACATCGTGCTCGACTGAGCCAAATGTGGGATGCCAAATGCGAGCAACGGTACCACTCGGCTGCGTCACGCCATTTATATCGACGCTCCAGCCATGTTTGAAGTCCGGAAACTGCTTTAATACTTTCGTAAGCGATTTTGTACCGGGCATTAGTATCTCCTCTTTCTGTGAAAAACAATAGAACACCGACTGCTGGGTCGGAATGCGTGTATAATAGCATACTATTGACTTTGTGTCAATAGTATGTACAGTAGATTCAATCTTGAAGTGCAACACCTGTTAACTCATAGAATACCTGATACGGGCTCTTCCAACCAAGTCGTTTGCGTGGGCGGGAGTTGATT
>JAYVPP010000088.1:0-4142 GCA_043757305.1 Candidatus Kaiserbacteria bacterium | reverse complement strand
GCGACTACTACCTCAGAGCGCGTTACTACGACCAGAGCAATGGAAGGTTTATCAGCCAAGACCCATATGGCGGAAGTGATGATGACCCAGTTAGTTTACATCGCTACTTATACACCAGTGGTGACCCAGCTGGTCGAGTTGATCCCGGTGGGGAAGAAGACACATTGATTGGACTATCCGTAGGTTTAGCGGTACAGCAAACAATAGCCGCGGCTTTTGTCGGTGGGGCGGTCTTCGCGGTGGGAACATCTGCTCAAGGAGGTAGTCCTCTTCAAGTAATCCAAAGTACCGTCTACGGTGCTGAGGCCGGGTTTGCACTCGCTTTTGCGGCGACGAAAGGTAGAGGATTAACAACTTTAGTGTCGAGTTTCTTCGGAGGTTTTGCCTCTGCATTTCTAAAGGCTGCTCTGCAAGACACGCTTCACCCTGGAGAGCCAGTTTCATCTTTAGACGTAACCTTTGCGTTTCAGCGAGGGTTTGTCAGTAGTGCCCTTAGTTCCGCTCTCAGCGGCGACGGGAAAAACTTGTTTGGAATGGGCGGTGCTGCGCTTTACAAAGCTGGATTAGCATTTAACATTACGTTCTTTGACGATATTGCAAACAGCTTGAGAAAGGAATACGACGGGGATAGTAAACATGCCCCAGGTGACTTCAGCGATCTTCCGAATCAAATAAAGTACGCCGCTCTTGATGGTTTAATATCGGGAGGCACGTCTGCGGCAAAGCAGGCACTCGTGGACTATATCACCAGTGATGCTAATATTCCAGCATCCACGACTCAATTTTTTAGCGGATTGAGTGACAAAGATTTCACAAAAATCTACGTTGATGTGTTGCAAAAAATCAACTCAACTGGTTTGAAGGGGTTTTTAAAGCCTGCTGGACATGCATACGATCCAAACATTGATTGAAATTGTTATGAGCAAAGAGTGTTCCTCTCATCCCTTCGGCAAAAGCTTACAAGTAGATGAAGCTCTACTCTGGTGCGGACGTCCCAACAAAGCAAAGTATACAGGTGCCTCTCGCACATGGCGAGACAAAGGCAAGATTTTTGCTTGGGCTTCCATTCCACTAGTTGTTTCGACCATAGGTATTATTTGTGATGACGATCTGGTTCAGAGATATGTGTGTGCAATATTTATAGTTGCCACTCTAGTTGTAGTTGCTATATGTTTCGCTCAAGTAGACTATAGCCATGCTAGTTGGTATGCTTTCTCGGACAAAAATATATATTTAGCACATTGGGATGAAAACGATTTTGTTATTCACCGAATAGAGATTAGCAACTTGGAACAGGTTAATGTGACTAATGTTATAGAGCGAATTGATGTCGAAGGAAAGGATGATATAGGGACTATAGAATGCATTTGTCATTCGATGATTTCTACACTATTTAGTAAAAAGTTTTTCCTTTACCTTGTTGACGATCCAGCACTAGTTCAATCTTCCATTCTAAATGTTATGGGTGTAGGTAAGCGAAAATAGCACTAGCGTGAGTTGTGTAACAGTGACCGCCTCATCTGAGATAACTTGTACCTTGACAACCGAGTGCGCTGCCGCCTTTCGCGAGGCGGCATACCTCAATCATACTAAAAACACAGCATTTGCCGCCCGCTACGACTCCGGCGACGACCTGCTGCGGATGGACCAGACGCTGCCGTCCGTGTCCACGTCCTACTACCTCTGCGATGGCCTCGGAAGCACGCGGCAACTGGTGAACACGGCGGGTGCTGTGACCGACAGCTACGGGTACTCGGCGTTTGGGGAGTTGGTTTCACACACGGGCAGCACGGTCAACCTGTTCCTGTTCAATGCACAGCAGTTTGATGGGGCGAGCGGAGACTACTTCCTGCGGGCTAGGTACTATGACCAGAGCAATGGACGGTTTATTAGTCAAGACCCATTCGTTGGAAGTGATGAAGACCCCATCAGCCTGCATCGCTATCTATACGCCAGTGATGATCCTACTGATCGTGTTGATCCTGCTGGAATGTCCGATGATGTCGATGATGCCCAAGGAAAAGGATACATCCGAGTTGTCCTTGATGCTTTTATTCCGACGGAAGCAGACAGCCGTCTGCCGGACAAGAAAAGCAAGCTGCACCCGCTGACCAAAGAACAGAAAGTGAGCAATCGGAAGCTTTCGAGTGAGCGGTTTGTGATCGAGCACATCATTCGCAGCGTCAAGATTTTCCGCATCCTGGCAGAGGGCTACCGCAACCGGCGCAGGCGCTTTGGCCTGCGCTTCAACTTGATTGCCGCTCTCTACAACTTTGGACGGCCAATCTGATACTTACGCAAGAGGTCTAATATGAAACCGAAGCTGCTGCTTTTGCCGGTGGTACTAATACTGGCAGCCACGATACTTTGGTCTTGTAGGAACACTCGTACGCCGGACATGTATTTGATCCCGCAGGATTATGTCGGGTGGGTTATCGTCTCCGCTGGAGTCAAGGGTTCTCCCCCCTTACCGCTTTATCACGGCTACAGACTGATCGTAGTGCCTCAGGCCGGTGAAGTACGAACATCAACTCATGCCGAGCCGGGAGTTGCTTTCGACAAATATTATTACTACGATGTGCACACGAAGAAGATCCTCAAGGAGATTGATCAGAAAGATGTCCATATCAATGGTTATTACCAATTCTTCGTGGGCAGTGATGCCGTGTATAAAGCTGACGAAAATAAAGCTGATAAACATTATGGCAGACCCGGCAACAGAGCAAAACACGATTGAGAGCATGGCGAACGTGTCGCCGTCAACAACTGGCACAATCAGCAACTAGGGCAAAAAGATAGATGAGACGCACAGGTCTACAGGAGCGGGCAGTGCCTGAGTGGCTCCTACCTCTACGACGGGGACGGCCACCGGGTGCAGGTCACGAGCGGGGGCACGACGACCAGCTACACGGTGGACACGAGCCTGCCCTACGCCTCAGTGGTGGTGGAGTATTCCGGCTCGACGCTCTCGGCCCGGTACGACTACGGCGATGACTTGGTGCGGATGGACCGGGGCGGCGGGGTCTACTATTACATTTACGATGGCCTCGGAAGCACACGGCAGCTTGTCAACACGGTGGGGGCGGTGACCGACAGCTACGGCTACTCGGCGTTCGGGGAGATGGCTTCGCACACGGGCAGCACGACGAACGGGTTCCTGTTCAACACACAGCAGTTCGACGGGGCGAGCGGCGACTACTTCCTGCGAGCGCGTTACTATGACCAGAGCAATGGACGGTTTATCAAACAGGATCCTGCTCACGTTGGTATTAATCAATATATCTACTGTGATAATGATCCCGTCAACAAGGCCGACCCACTGGGTTTGGATGGAGACCTCATTTCATTATCTGTTGAAATACCTACTTCTGAAGCTATCGAGGGTGAAGAGGCGCCTGTGTTAGTCCGAAGCCTCGCTCAATCCTCGGAAAAACTCGCCGATTTGGAAAAAGTTGCCAACTCAGTGGAACGTGTTGAAGTTGAATTAGATAACATTAACGAAGAATCTCAATTTCTGGAGAGGGTTGGGGACATCGCCCGCCGTCTAGGCCGCGATCCAGGTAAATGGAGGAAGGCGTATATCAAGCTTTTTGATCAAGGTGGAAACCCGATTGCGAAGGTTCACAGCTTCGCAGATATAGAAAAGAAAGTGATTGTCCGTCTATTAAACTTCACACAACAGGATGCAGGCCTGGGTTTCGACTCAGCATATGAAACTCCTTACATCGAATCTTTTCAAGATTTAGACCAACTGGCTGGTTTAATTGATTTTGGTCTATAATGCCAAGACACTTTGTCTGTAAACATTTAATGGAAAAAATACTCACCGCCCAAATAGATGGTACTTTCTACGCGAACTTGCATTACGCTTTGATCAAAAAAGCAAGGGAGCATGGACTTCCGACCAATTCAGAGGAAACAATGAAAACTTTGCTCCTTGACTTTGATTTGCTCTACAATTTCCAGTTCGTAATGTATCCAGTAATGCGTCAGATTATTGGCAAGCGTCCAAGTGCCTTCGATTTTGATTTAGTTCTTGATCGTGATAAGTCGATGAGACCAGTTGGGGGAAATTTCAATCCCAATGCTTATGTCGTCGCTGGCAATATACTTCGATTTTCTGAAGTACAAGGAAGCCAAAC
>JAYVPP010000087.1:0-15733 GCA_043757305.1 Candidatus Kaiserbacteria bacterium | reverse complement strand
GTCGATGCGCGGGCACGTCATTGCGGCGAGCGTCGTATGGAACCGAGGTGTTGCCGAGCTCGGTCCAGCGCTAGGTGTTGCACCAGAAATGGCACACGCACTTGTCACAGAAAGTATTCCGAGCTACGCACCTGAAAGTCACGATCACTGGGGTATATGGCCACTTGTCATGGATGTCGGCCACCCTGAACACTTCCCGGAGTACCCCGGTCCCAAAATAAAGCTGCTTACCTGATTCAATCCTCGATGCTCACGCATCGAGGATTTTTTATGCTAGGATGCGCCGTATAGAGAGTATGAAAAAAGTAGAAGAAAAACAAAAAGTACTCATTATCGTAGGCCCCACAGCCTCGGGGAAAACCGCACTTGCTATCTTGCTTGCGAAGCGTTTTGATGGCGAGATTATTTCTGCAGACTCGCGCCAAGTATACCGCGGTCTCGACATAGGCACGGGCAAGGTGACAAAAAAAGAAATGGCGGGTGTTCCCCATCACCTTATTGACGTCTCATCACCCAAGCGCGTATATACAGCAGATGACTTCGTACGAGCCGGGCAACAAGCGATTGCAGACATCGCAAAGCGTGGAAAGCTCCCCATCATCGCAGGTGGTACCGGTTTTTATATCGATGCTCTCGTCGGCAACATTACGCTTCCGAATGTCCCACCGAACAGAGCATTTCGAAAAACACTGGAGAAAAAATCTGCTGCAGAACTCTTTTCAATGTTGCAGGAAAAAGATAGCGCACGCGCAGAAACTATCGACGCACAAAACCCAGTGCGACTCATTCGTGCGCTCGAGATTGCCGAAGCTATTGGCGCCACTCCCCCACCCACAAAAGAAACTCTCTACGATGCCGTCTGGGTCGGCATCGATGTACCTGTAGAAATACTGAACGCAAAAATAGAAGCTCGCCTCAAAGCCCGTATGAAACGTGGCATGCTTGCGGAAGCAAAGAATCTTCATAAAAATGGACTTTCATGGAAGCGCATGGAGGCACTCGGTCTTGAGTACCGCTTTATGGCGCAACTCCTTCAAAAGCACATTAGCCGTGCAGAGTTCGACCGCGACCTCGCCACCGAGATACGCCACTACGCAAAGCGCCAGCGCATGTACTGGCGCCGGAATAAGGAGATTGTGTGGGTGAAGCCAGAGGAGGTGAAGAAGCCAGTACGAATGACACAAAGATTCCTCGGTCATTAATCATGAAATAGAAAAACCTTCTTTATAAGATTTTTGCTCCTTTTGATCGGTTACACCTCCAACAAAGAGTTTGGAGGTTTGATTCATTAGTAAATCCACCCTTAGATAGCGGTATTATATGGTCGATTTCTAACAATAAATTTCTTTCAGTGTGTGTCGATATACTACATAATTTACAAGTGTAGTCATCCCTCTCTTTTATTAACTCTCTAAGCTTAGATGTCATTAAGGCTCGCTGTCCTTGTATACTGTTTTTAAATTTTACTAAATTATTGAGGTAGTTTACAAATTTATCAAGATTTTCAACATCAAGTTTTATGCCACACTTTGCGGAACTATTTCCACCTGCCGATACATATTGAAATATATAGACAGGAAAGTGAAGGTCACTTAAATCTATGGCTTCAAATCCTAATTCTTTAACAAGTCGTTTTTTACTTAATGTATAGATTAAAGCAGAAATATCATTCTTAATACTACTAATAAGTATTTCCCTCTCATCTAACAATAGCTTTTTCCCTTGCTCCGCTGCCGCAAAATCATTTAATACGTTTTCAAAATTTGAAAGAGTTTCTTCATCTGTCTTAATATTAAAATATTTACAAAGATATTTAAATGGTTGTGCGCTAGCATTTTTGCAAACTGTCGATGTGCAATTATGAACATGATTGTTTTTTAATTCATTGCTCCATTCTCTTCTTTTAAAGTTATACCTGCTATCGTCTTGCAAACTACTGTTGCCGTAATCGTATGATTTTACATTGACATAAGAGCATTTTAATTCCTGCAAGTGGTGATTTAACTCATTAGAATTGTCTGTATGCTTCTTAATACTTTCTTTAATATTTTTGAATTTTTCACTATTGAAGTATGCGTGTACATATATCTGGTAGGCTACAATGACCAGTAAAATAAATATAAGGATTGTCATATACTTTTATTCTTTTGAGCATATTTTTGTGTCATGTTGTTTTGCCTCAAATTACCACTAACACTTTGATTTTTAAAAGCTTATCTAACTATTGAAAACTCTTAGATAATTATATCATTGGTCGGCCCACGAGGAATTTCGGTCATTACATGACCAGTACACCTTGTCACTATTTTGTTTCGTTCCACTCACAAAATAGTAGCCAAGATCTTCGAATCCTTGGCGACAGCGGGCTGTTTGCGGTCACAAGTTACTAACCATAATTGTTCACTTTGTTCCAATTCTGGTAAGTACTCACGACCCCGACTCGCGGTTCGTCGCTTTTGGGAAGCTCCTCACATCGCTCCGTCTCCCGCAAATAATAAAACCCCTCTAAGGGGTTTTATTATTTGCGGGCCCACGAGGATTCGAACCTCGGTCAACGGTTTTGGAAACCGCTATTCTACCACTGAACTATAGGCCCTTGTATACTTTTGTTCCATCATCCTACTCTAAACTTCCTGAGACCGCTATTCTACTTCGACAAGTGAGGAATTAAGTGAATGTTCACATTCACTTATATTCCGAACGCAGTCGAAGCAAGATTTCTATGAAATCTTTCCACTCTACTATAGGCCCGTATGCGACTTTGTACTATGCCACTATTTGTCTTCGCGCCTTCTTTCTTCGACTCGATACTATAGCCGATTTTATGCCTTTTGTAACTATCTGTCGTTGGTCATTTTATTTCACGACACTCACATCCCAGTGGTCACCTGTTGTGCCTTTATTCTCTCTCACATATTCATTGCCAAAGCTATCACAAAAACCTCCCCGCGAGCCACAGGATGAGTATGTCGAGGAAATGTAAGAGGTGAGCTCCGCGTTAGGCCTAAGGTCTATTTTATAGCCTCCGCAGTGTGAGTACGTACCCGAGCAATTATGGCCACCAGCAGTTTCGGTGCCCCCAGTGACTGCGGTCACGCATCCACTACACTCTGTATTGAGCGCCAGCACGCGGTTGATTGTCGCTTGTTTCATACCCGCAAGGCATGTGCCAGTGCCCCCTGCGCCACAGTCTTTATTTATACGAATACCCGCCTGTCCCAACTTGCTACGGTTTGCTTGGTCGGTGCTCGAGACCTGTGTTGGAGTACCAATCGTCGGGGTAAGCGAAGCTCCTGGGCTTCGTGCTGTATTTTGAAGTGTGTTACCGCCACTTTGTATACCCCACTTCTCGAAACCTTTTCCAGTCAGTACCGTGAGAATGGTGCTTACGATGAGGTACGCGAGCAAAATGATGATAAACCCTACCGCCACATTCCATACGCGGCTTTTTGCTTTTTCCATGGCGTTTTCATTGCCTTGAGATACTACCAGTGTAAAGCCAGCGTATGAGATCATGACGACTCCGATGAATACTCCAATATAAAGCAAATACGCCACAATGCCATTTGTCATCCCAATGAGGTCACTGAGGCCGCATTCGGTCTGTCCTCTTTTACCACATGTCACAAGACCCTCAGCATACACAGGAACTGCAATAAAATATGAAAGTAGAATGAGGACGTAGCGTTTCATGACTCTAGTGTACACCATCAAAATGTGGCTTGTCGTGTACTTATCCATGCTTCCATAGAGGCAAAAATTATGGTACCGTAGAGCCTGCAGAAATAACACTATTTTTGCGATGCGTCGGTACTCAAGCGGTCAACGAGGGCAGACTGTAAATCTGCTGGCTCCGGCCTACGAAGGTTCGAATCCTTCCCGGCGCACAAAAAATCCTGCGGAAGCAGGGTTTTTCTGTGGCCGAGCGAGCAAAGCTTGCGTGGAAGGATTCGAAGAGGTTGTATATATCGCGCGGAGTGAAACGAGCACGATTTGAAACCTGCACCGTTCCCGTAGGGAAAGAATCCTGTAATCTTGCAAAATGAATTTAGGAGCGTATATTCATGTGAATATGGATTTTAAAGAATATACACAAAAAATTACTTCCCTGGACGATTATCCAAAGGTCATCGAGCAGGCACGAATCGAGTATGCTGATGCAATGAAGGCTGCGGGGCGTGACTACCTAGGTCACGAAATCCCTTTTAACCTCGACAAAGCCTATTTCGATGCCTTACTAGCAACAGAGAGATTCCAAGATGCCAAAATGCGCCTTGCCAACATACGAGCCGTGTACCCTCAGTCGTTGGAGAATATATTTGAGGTTATGGAGTATACGCTTTTTCTTCTCGAAAAAAATGATGCGATGATACAGAAAAGACTTAATGCAGCAGAAGCTGAATTTCAACAGCGAACTGTTCTGATTATCTCCATTGTAGTTGGAGTCGTCGCAATACTCGGTGCAGCGAATCAAGCTTTTCATCTTACGAACTTTGAAGATATGGTCCGGACATTTGTGACGATTTCACTCACTGTGATTACTCTTGTTTGTGCAGCACTGTTTGTTTCGGGACTACGCAAATAATCTCCACCACACTTACCTCATAATCAAAGTCACTACTGCGCCCCATTGACACTACACCAGCCTTCTCTATACTGAGTACAGTACTGCACAAAAGGACAGGAGGAACAAATGTCCAAAACAGACTATTGCGAATGCGGACGGATGATACGAGTATGCATCCGTGGTCACTGGGGACCACCCCCAGACAAAGACCACGATAAGTGCAAAAAATGTTGGCATAGCACACTCGATGCGTCACGAGCTGCCAATCATTAAACCCACGGATAAACCTATTCCGTGGGTTTATCTTGTCCTTGTCCCTAGTAAATACAGATAGGCCTGGGCTATGTAGTTATGCCACTCCGATAGAAAAATGATCCTCCCCTCCTCTGCAATATTCATCCTGTATACTAGAGGCAATGACTGCACTCTCTTCTACGAAGACACTTTTTATTCTTTGCATTATTGGACTCGGAGTATGCCTCGTGAGTATTTTTATGTTTCTTTCACCCAACAAAAAAATATCGGAGCCAAAACCGCTGACGGAAAATCCAGTATATAAAAAGTTCGACGTGGCTATTCCTACGCGCGTGGCCGACCTGCTTTCATATATGACGCTCGAAGAAAAGATCGGGCAAATGGCACTTGTTGAGAAAAATAGCATTGGCGCAGCGGACGATATACATACCTACGGTATAGGTGGGATGCTGAGCGGCTTTGGAGGAAAACCCGAAGACAATACACCCGCTGGGTGGCAAAAAATGGTCGCGGGGTTTGTATCGCAGTCTCACGCATCACGTCTCGATATTCCGGTACTCTATGGCGTTGATGCCATACATGGCCACAGCAATGTTCCGGGAGCAACTATCTTTCCTCATTTCATAGGACTCGGTGCGACAGGTGATGCGACTCTCGTAAAAAATGTTGCGAGAGCAACTGCGGACGAGCTGCTCGCCACTGGTGTGAAGTGGAGTTATTCACCAACGTACGACATGCCTGAAGATATACGGTGGGGTCGCGTCTACGAAACTTTTTCTGATGATCCTGTCCTCACGAGCAAGCTCGGAAGCGCGTACATTGAGGGCCTCCAAGAAAATGCTTCTACATCCACCATCGCGGTCCTTGCAACGCCAAAACATTTTATCGGAGCAGGAGGTATGCTCTGGGACACTTCAAGTAATAAGAAGTTTAAGATAGACCAAGGCGCCACACCAGCAGACGAAGCGAAGCTTCGCACTCGCTACCTACCACCTTTTGCTGAAGCAGTGCGTGCGGGAAGCATGAGTATAATGGCAGGCCTCAATAGCTGGGGCGATACGAAGCTCGCGGCATCTTCGTATCTTATACAAAATGTACTTAAGGACGAGCTGGGCTTTAAAGGCTTCGTCGTTTCAGATTGGTACGGCGTGTACGAGATTCCGGGTGGAAGTTATCACGCTGCAGTGACCGCTATCAATGCTGGTATCGATATGGTCATGTTGCCATTCAACTACAAGGAGTTTGTAGCAAATGTATACAGCGCAGTACAGCGTGGTGATATTTCTGAAGAAAGAATGAACGACGCAGTGACGCGCATTTTGACCGCCAAGTTTGCACTGGGACTGTTTGATAAGGACAAGAACACGAAGAACATACAAGAACTAGGGCTTCCTGCTCACCGCGCTCTTGCGCGTGAGGCAGTCGCAAAATCGCTCGTGCTCCTTAAAAATAACGACGCGGTACTTCCCCTCACTACTCGTACGAAAAAAATCCGCGTTGCGGGAAGTGCCGCAGACAACATTGGCAGACAGTCGGGTGCGTGGACAGTCGAGTGGCAAGGCATCGACGGAAACTGGCTTCCTGGAGCAACTTCCATCCTTGCAGGAATACGCACCGCGGCAGGCGTAAATGCGGCCGTGGAATATGACGCACACGGAGATTTTACAGAGTACTCACCGAAAGCTGACATCGGCATCGCTGTCGTTGGAGAAGCGCCGTACGCAGAAGGTTGGGGCGACAACGCAAACCCTACACTGAGCCCTGAGGACCTTACAACCATTCAAAAGCTAAAAGCAGTGAGCAATAAAGTCATTGTTATTCTCGTGACGGGACGGCCACTTTTCATCACAGACAACATAAAAGACTGGGACGCTGTCGTTGTAGCATGGCTCCCTGGTAGCGAAGGAGAAGGTGTCGCAGATGTGCTCTTTGGGGAAAAGCCATTCACTGGGACGCTCCCGCTCCCTTGGCCTGCAGATGTGCATCAGCTCCCTATTGTCGACAACAAAACAAACGACGGTGCCGCAGTACTCTTCCCTCGGTACTTTGGTTTGCATATCTGAGTGCTGTGCAGGTAGTAACCAACCTCACTAAAGTCTCACCACAGTGTGGGGCTTTTGAACAAAACATTTGCAAATGTCAAAAAATATTGTATTATCCCAAATGGAGAAACAAAATAGGAGATCTTTCCCCAATGTTGAATAAATCACTTGCTGCTTGTGTACTGGGCATTCTGCTCATGACTCCGGCTTCACAGAGTAACGCTGCGGTGAGCAGCAATCTTGCCGCAGGACAGATGTGTGCGATAAAACTTTATACCGCAGCCCGTGGTAAAAGCCCAGCTGTGCTCATGCGGACTGCGGGAAAACTGGTCAACTTTGACCGCATCATTGCTGCTGCTGCGCTGATAAATGGTGATACGCTTACACCAGAAGTGCGTGCGAAATACAAAGAAGGCATGGCAGACTTTGCAGAACACTTTGTCATTCCGCGTCTTAAAAAAGAGTTGCAGCGCGCACCTCACATCACCGCAGTGTCAGTGAGCGGAAACACGCTGACCATCTCGGAAGGTGGAAGCGCGTCGCTCACAGTACTGCGCAGCTCATGTCAGATACTTAACTTCAAGGGAGACGGAGTGTCTCTCATTGGCATGGTTGCTGGTCACATTAAGGCCAACTACACATGAGGTACCGACCGCCTCCAGTTCCCTCATAAGGAACTGGAGGCGGTTTTTCTATACCCCTTCTCCCCTTGCATACGGCTAGCCGAGCGCTATGCTTCGAGTAGAGCATAGGAGAAAATCATGCAAAAAATCAAAGTTCTTTTGATACTTATATCTCTGAACACCATTTTCTCTGGAACCTCCGCATACGCTGGAGGTTCCTGTGTGGAAACAGCACTGAGCCAGACAAAAGCTGCGCTTGGCAACCAACAAAAGCTCAGCGCTCTCTACAATATGTATTTTGGAGAAGATCTTGCACGATCACCAGTACGTAACCGCTGGAACAAAATGTCTGCGCAAGAACAGCGAGATCAAGTTGATCATGCCAAAAGTGTTGTTATGTCCCTTTCAAATCGCTTCGCAAAATATGCTGGAGCAAATTTTAAATGGAATGGAAACATCGCCTTTGTCACCTATGGAAATGTGAGAACCATCATGACGGTTCATCTCACAGGAAATGGATGCCGTATGAGTGACTTGTGCGTCAAAGACAACGGCTGTCTCTCGAGCATCATCGGTGATGTTTCGAAAATGGTCGCGAAGTAGCAGAACCAAAAACGCGCAGATTCCTAAGGGAATCTGCGCGTTTTTCTTTGTCTCACGTAGTTACACCAAGACCGGCTGCTTTGCTTTACGACGAGTCACTTTCCCTCCTTTCTTAACATCAAAAGTAAATTCACCATTCTTGTGACCGATGGCCACTGACCCTCCCGAAATAACACCATGAGACACCATCATCGACGCAAGTGGCGTAAGAATCTTTGACTGAATCATGCGCTTGAGCGGACGTGCGCCATACTGCGGATTGTATCCTTCCTTTGCAAGGTAGGTATATACATCGTCCGAGATGGTGATGGTGATATCTTTATCTTTCAAACGCTTCGCAACAATCGCAATCTGCATCTTTACGATGTCTGCGATTGCTTCCGGAGAAAGGATGTCGAAGACGAGTATTTCATCAAGACGGTTGAGGAACTCTGGGCGGAAGACGTGCTTGAGGCTCTCAAGCACCTTATCCTTTGCTTGTGCGTAACGAGACTTGTCGTCGCTCATGTGCGCAAAGCCAAACTTTGACATGCGGTCAATGTGTTCAGCGCCAATGTTCGACGTCATAATGATGACGGTATTCTTGAAGTTTACCTTGCGACCCTTTGCATCTGTGAGGTGGCCAGAGTCGAGCACCTGAAGCAAAATGTTAAACACTTCAGGGTTCGCCTTCTCGATTTCGTCGAGGAGAATGACCGAGTACGGGCGGTGGCGCACAAGCTCCGTAATAGAACCGCCTTCTTCATGTCCTACATAGCCTGGAGGTGAGCCAATGATTTTCGAGACTGAATGACGCTCCATGTACTCAGACATGTCGATGCGAATGAGCGCGCTCTCATCATCAAAGAGGAATCCTGCGAGTGCTTTCGAAAGCTCAGTCTTGCCGACACCCGTAGGGCCGAGGAAAAGAAACGAGCCAATAGGACGGTTCGGGTCTGCAATACCAGCACGAGAACGCTTCACGGCGTCGGCGATGCGAGCAACAGCTTCATTTTGTCCCACAACGCGGAGCCTGAGCTCATCTTCCATGCGGTTGAGCTTCGCGGCTTCTGCTTCAAGCATGCGTGAGGTAGGCACGCCAGTCCATCGCGATACGACATGCGCAATATCTTCTTCGGTCACTTCCTCCTTGAGGATACGCTTATTTTTCTGAAGCTTGCGGAGCTTCTCCATTTTATCTTCAAGCTTTTTCTCAAGCTTTGGCACAAGGCTATAGCGGATCTCCGCAGCACGCGTGAGGTCAGCGCCAGCTTCTGCGGTGATGGCGTCGATGCGAAGCTCCTCGAGCTCCTTTTTCATTTTACGAATGTCCCCAAGCACCGTTTTTTCGTTATTCCAACGCGCTTCAAGTGACGACGTCTTTTCACGAAGGTCAGTCATTTCTTTTTCAATGTCTTTGACGCGCGCCTTCGCTTTCTTAGTGTGCTCTGGAAGTTCTTCTTCACGCTTCAGTGCCTCTCGCTCGATTTCGAGACGACGTATCTTTCGGTCAGCATCTTCGAGCTCGCTTGGCTTGCTCTCAAGTGAAATACGGAGTGCAGATGCAGCCTCATCGATGAGGTCGATTGCTTTATCAGGAAGGAAGCGGTCAGCGATATAGCGTGCAGAGAGGTTTACCGCAGCGACGATAGCGTCGTCCGTGATGCGTACACCATGGACGAGCTCATATTTTTCTGCAATGCCACGAAGAATTGCCACCGTGTCTTCCTGAGACGGTTCGTTTACATACACTGGCTGGAAACGGCGTGTAAGTGCTGGGTCGCGCTCAATGTATTTTTGATATTCCTTAAGTGTCGTCGCGCCAATAACGCGAAGCTCACCACGCGCGAGCGCAGGCTTCAGCATATTTGCAGCGTCGATAGCGCCTTCTGCGGCACCTGCTCCCACAATAGTATGAAGCTCGTCGATGAAAAGAATGACGTGACCTTCAGCCTGCTGCACTTCTTTCATGATGGCTTTGAGGCGCTCTTCAAACTCCCCGCGGAACTTTGTACCTGCGATGAGGAGACCGAGGTCGAGCGAAAGGAGATCCTTTCCCTTCACCGACTCAGGAACATTGCCCTGCGCAATAGCGAGCGCGAGGCCTTCTGCAATAGCGGTCTTGCCGACACCTGCTTCACCGATAAGCACCGGGTTGTTTTTGGTACGACGTGAAAGAATCTGAATCACACGCTGAATCTCAGCGTCGCGACCTATGACCGGGTCGAGCTTATTTTCCTCGGCCATTTTGGTGAGGTTGCGTGTGAACTTTTGGAGTGTGCGGTATTTTTTATTTGAAACGGGTTGTGCATCATCACTTGATGCAGTTTCGCGAATGGCTTCGAGTGTTTTTTCAATACTCTTTTTATCAATACCCATGCGACCGAGAACTTCCCCTGCTACTCCTGGGTGTTCGAGTGCCGCGAGGAAGAGGTGCTCGGTGCCTATGTAGCTATCTGTAAGACGCGCAGAAATCTTCCCTGCTTCTTCGAGTGCTTGTGCAAGGTCTGGTGTGAGGTAGAGCTGGTAGCTCTGAGAGACCGAGCGGCGCTCCTCGGGACCTTCGAGCGACTCCATAAGGAGGTCGGTAAGTGTGACGATGTCTACTTCAAGACGCTCGAGCATAGAAATGACCGGGCCGTCTTCCTGAAGTGTGAGTGCCGCGAGGAGATGTACTGAACTCACATGGCTCTGGCCGCGTTCAATGGCGAGCTCATGTGCCTTTCGCACGGCCTCCTTCGCTTTCGATGTGAAATTGTGAAATGGTGGCATATATATGTAGTGTTACCTTAAGAATACTACGCACCGGGTATAACCAAAAATTCATTTGGTGCGTAACAATAGGTTGCCATAATACAACTTTTTATATAAAAGTCAACCTTTCGTTCTGTGCGAGTAGTGTCTGCTACTAGTGATACAGTATACTCCGTAAGATAAATTATTAAAAAACTCATTTTAAATGAGAATCAACGCATTATGAAAAAAATTAAAAAGCTTTTCATCCAACTATTTACACTACTCATGCTGCCAAACAGAGTGATTGGACTCTATGGTGAGACACGAGATAACATCGACAGTGTAAAGTTATTACTCGGGAAAATGCTCACTGTAGAACTTCTGAAGCGAGGTATTCTCAGCAATCTTCGTGAGGCTGAGTTTAGTATATTTTCTCAAGGTGGCGATGATGGCATCCTTCAATACCTCACACACCACGTAGCCGATTGCCCACACGTATATGTCGATATAGGTGGTGGAAATTACACACAGCCGGATACTCGTTTTCTACTTCAAAATAGCTGGTGGAAGGGATATATTATCGACCGTGTCGATACTGAGACTATCAAACAAAAAGAATTTTATTCAATTTACGACGTTCAACGTTCACAGGTATTTTTGACCAAAGAAAATATCAACAGCGCGATGCCGCAAGAAGAGCTTGGATTTCTTAACATTGACATAGATGGTAACGATTACTATGTACTTGAAGCCATGGATGCGAGGCCCGCAATCATCGCTGCGGAGTATAATTCATACTTTGGACTGCATCCAGTAACAATTGCATACAACCCCGCATTTGACCGTATGAAAAGCGAGTTCGGGTCGCAATACTGTGGCGCGTCGCTCAGCGCCCTCCATCATCTTCTTAGTAATCGTGGATATGTTTTTGTAGGTTGCAACGGCATCGGCATTAATGCATTCTTCGTGCGAAAAGATATCATTGGAAATATAAAAACTGTGAGCTTAGAGGAGGGATATGTTGAAGCAAAAGTAAAGATGCATTATCACAAAGGGAAACCTTTTGAAGCTAGTGCCCCTGATTACGTCCAACGCTTCTTTTTAAATGCACCCTTTTTCGATGTAGCAGAAAAAAAAGAATATCTTGGGTCTGAGATATTCAAACAGAAATAGTTTAGATTAAAAATATCAATGTATGCTCATGACGATATTTTCTGCGCACTAGTCTTACTGTGCAGATGTTTTTGGAGCGAGCATAGCAATTTGTACATGCATCTTGAGAGCACTCACTGTAGCAAGTAGCTCATTTTTTGTAGTTTCCTCACCGAGGGAAAAACGAATCGCACCAAGAACGATATCGTTTGGAAGGCCGAGCGCGCGAAGCACATGAGAACCTCCCTCATCTAAGGATTCATTTGTCTTACATGCACTTCGTGTAGACGCTCCGATGCCACGAGTATCGAGGCCAACCACTGCAAACTCTCCGTCGATGCCGGTAATGGAAATGTTGAGATTGTTTGCGATGCGATGGGTGGGTGAGCCATTGAGGAGCACGTTTGGAAACGCAGCCGTGATTTTTTCTTTGAAAAAATCACGGCGCGCCCTCACCTCCTTCGCACGACTCTCCCATTCTTTCTGTGCACGCCCGAGCGCAGCAGCACATCCAACCGCCAGTGCGATATTTTGTGTACCCGGGCGCAGCCCTCCTTCTTGTGAACCACCATACTGATGCGACATGAGCTTTGACATGTTACGAAGTGCAAGTACGCCGACACCTTTTGGCCCATTACATTTCCCTGCATCAATCGACATCAGATCTACACCAAGTGAATCCATCTGACACGGAAGATAGAGTGGCGCTTGGCTTGCGTCCAGGTGGAAATATGGCAACGAAGATGGCGCATACGATAAGGCGCTCGCTCGTTCTTTTTTAAAAAGTCGGAGCGAGCGCGCGAGCGCCTTTACCTCCTGCACGACCCCAATCTCGCTGTTCGCATACGCAAAGGTCACGAGCACCGTCTTCTCCGAGAACAGCGTGCGAAATACTTTCTCATCAATCATTCCATCGCCGTCCACCGGTACACACTTCACAACAACACCGCGCGACGCAAGCACGAGAAGCGGCTCCACAATTGAAGGGTGCTCAATCGCTGTCGTCACAATTTCCATATCGGCGTACGCACGACCGCCTTCATGAAGAGCATCCACCACGCCAAACAACGCGAGATTATTTGACTCTGTACCTCCTGAAGTAAATACAATGTCGGCCGTACGCGTCACGAGCACCTCAGCAATCATTTTTCGTGCATCTTCGAGCACAGCCCGAGCTTCCCTGCCTTCAGCATGTGTTGCGCTTGGGTTCCCAAAGGTGCCGCGGAGGTACGGCTGCATAGCAGCAAGTACCTCCGCGGCAAGCGGAGTTGCAGACGCATGGTCTAGGTATATACGATGCTTTTGTACGTCCTTACCACCAAATAGTGAAAACATAGCCAAATCATTCCATAGATTCGCAAAAAAGCAAAAATCTGCTATACTCGGAACACTCTGCACACACCTCCGCCCCTAGTGGAACACAGAGCGTATTTATGTCAAAAAACACCTCATCATCTCCACATATCGTGACGCGACACCCTGTGGTCGTGGTTATGGGTCATATCGACCATGGCAAGTCGACACTTTTAGACTATATTCGCAAAACAAACATCGTCGATAGCGAAGCGGGTGGCATTACCCAGCATCTTTCTGCGTACGTAGTAGAACACAATTCAAAAGAAAACGGTCTGAAGTACATCACCTTCCTCGACACACCGGGACACGCTGCATTTCAAAAGATGCGTCTCCGTGGTGCTGATGTTGCTGATGTGGCCATTCTTGTCGTTTCAGCAGAAGAAGGCGTAAAGCCACAGACCCTCGAAGCGCTTGCGTCTATTACCGCTGCAAAAATTCCCTACGTTGTTGCCATCAACAAAATCGATAAGCCGAATGCAAACGTCGACCGCACAAAAAATTCTCTCATCGAGCACGGCATCTATATCGAAGGCATGGGTGGCGATATCGCCTACACACCCATCTCCGCAAAGGCCGGTACAGGCATCGACGAGCTTCTCGATCTTGTACTTCTCACTGCGGAGCTCGCCGAGCTACAGGGTGACACCAGCCTCCCTGCAGAAGGTGTCATCATCGAGTCAACACTCGATAAAAAGCGTGGCACGAGCGCAACCCTCATTGTTAAAAACGGTACCCTCAAGACCGGAACGTTTGTCGTGTCTGGTCATGCATTCGCGCCAGTGCGTATCATGGAAGATTTTCGTGGAGTTGCACTCAAAGAGGCCGGCCTCTCTATTCCAGTACGTATCATTGGTTTTTCTGATGTTCCTACCGCTGGTTCGACATTTACTACCTGTGCTACCAAGAAAGAAGCAGAGGTGCTCGTCCGCGCGCACATAGAGGCAGTCGGAAAGATTGGTATGCAAACGGAGCACGTTCAGTCAAAGCTCCCTGTTGTGCCTATTGTCATCAAAGCAGATACCATTGGATCACTCGAAGCCATCGAGCACGAGATCGCAAAAATCTCTCAAGAGCGCATCATTATCCGCCTTGTTGAAAAAACTGTTGGTGGTGTTACCGAAAACGATGTAAAAAATGTAAGCGCAACCGCAAACGGCATCATCATTGGCTTTAATACCCCTGTCGACCGCCAGGCAAAAGACATTGCGGAGCGCATGGGTGTTGAGATCATTACCTTCGATATTATCTACAAGCTTGCTGAGTGGCTCGAGGGTGCCATCACTAAACGCACTCCACTTGAAACCATCGATGTAAAAACAGGCGATGCAAAGATCCTCAAGGTCTTTAGCGTTCAGCGTCACACACACGTACTCGGTGGTCGTGTACAGGACGGCGTGCTCAAGGTTGGCGAGACGGTAAAGGTTATGCGTCGTGATCTCGAGATTGGCCGTGGATCTCTGAAGAATCTCCAGCAGCAAAAAGCAAACACAAAAGAAGTCTCGACTGGCGAGTTTGGTATGGAGCTCGATACTAAGGCAGAAATCATGCCGGGTGACACTATCGAAGCTTTTGAAACTGTAGAACGCTAATATGTCTTTTGATCGCAACGAGCGCGCCCGTTCAGTACTCACCTCGCTTGTAGCGTCTTTTATCCGTGAGGAGTCAAACAGCAACCCGCTCATCACCGTCACCTCCATAGAAACATCTGCCGACTTCCACGAAGCGACTATTTTTGTTACCGTATATCCGAGTGACAAAGAAGAAGCGTCACTCATTTTCCTCAAACGAAAAGGCAGCGATATGCGTTCGTATATCACCAAACACAGCCGGTTGCGCTCGATTCCCTTCTTTCACTATGCAATAGACGGTGGCGAGCAGAATCGCCAGCATATCGACGAAGTGGTCAAACGAATTGAGGGAGAAGAAGAAAAATAAATCACCGGCCTGGTGGTGAAGTGGTTAACACAGCGGTTTGCAAAACCGCCATGCGCGGGTTCAACTCCCGCCCAGGCCTCCATTGCGAAGCAATTCCTCAGGGAGTTGAAACGTCTGAATATATCGCACGGAACAAAGTGAGTACGATATGAAGACGGTACCGAACATGTAATGTTCAACTCCCGCCCAGGCCTCAACGAACGTAGTGAGTAAAGACTGAGAAAAGTGCCTGCGCACTTTTCATGGTGGGAGTTGAAGACCGCGAGCATATGAGCAAGCGAGGCGCTCATGCGAGCGGTGTACCGAACATGTAATGTTCAACTCATTACCAACTCCATATTCTTACTGCTATATCGAAACTGTAAATTTCAACTCCCGCAGAGACTTCAATCGCGAACACTCTCACTTTCTGCTATCATCATATCTGCCCGCCCGGGTGGCGTAATTGGTAGCCGCGCAAGACTTAAAATTTTGTGGTCGCAAGA
>JAYVPP010000086.1:0-4223 GCA_043757305.1 Candidatus Kaiserbacteria bacterium | reverse complement strand
AGTACAGTGGGGGAGTTACTGCGGTAAACGAGCTTTCGCTTTCCATTCCCTCAGGAACATTCTATGGGCTTTTGGGTCCAAATGGCGCAGGGAAGTCGACCACTATTTCTTGTATCACTGGTATTTCGGTTCCAACATCTGGCACCATCAAAGTGTTTGATATCGACGCGGTCACAGACTACAAAGAAGCGCGTCGTCGAATCGGACTTTCACCGCAGGAGTTCAATATCGATTTCTTTGGCAAGGTGTACGACACTCTCTACTATGTGGCTGGGTACTATGGTCTAAACGCAAAGGAACGCACAGCTCGTGCGGACGAAATGATCGAGCGCTTCGGCCTTTCAAAGTACGCGTACTCACAGTTTCGTCAGCTTTCGGGAGGATACAAACGTCGTGTTGCGCTTGCACGCGCGCTTGTACACGACCCCGACTTTCTCATACTCGACGAACCGACCGCAGGTGTCGACATCGAACAACGTCACGAGCTTTGGAAGTATCTCCAAGAACTCAACGGTGCAGGGAAGACCATTCTCCTCACATCACATTACCTTGAAGAAGTTGAGAAGCTCTGTTCACACATCGGTATCATCAACAACGGCAAGATGGCACTCGAAGACACAAAAGATAATCTCATGGCAGGAGGAAAGTCTCTCGAAGAGGTCTATCTCGGTGTGACGAAAGGGGAATTGCATGAGACGGTAACCGCATAACTCTATGACAACTACAACGCAAACAAAGAAACATATGGGAATAAACTGGATGGGACTCTACATGCTCATCTCACGCGATGTAAAGCGCATTTTCCGCGTCTGGGTGCAGACCATTGCCTCACCGCTTATCTCTGCAACGCTCTACATTTTTATTTTCGGTAAAGTTGTCGGTTCACGTATCGACCACATCGCTGGTGTGCCGTACATCACGTTTGTGTTTCCTGGTATTCTTGCGATGAATATTCTGACCTCTGCATTCATGCACAGTAGTTCGACCACCAACTTCCAACGCTTTATGAAGACGATACAGGAAGTGCTCGTAGCACCGTTCTCACATATCGAAATGATCGTCTGGCTCGTGGCGGGCGGTGTGGTGCGCGGGCTTCTCATTGCGTTTGGTGTACTTTCTATAGGTATCTTTTTCGGTGCGGTTACGTTTGCGCATCCTTTCGTCTTTATCTTTTACGCTATTGCGGTGGCGATAAGTTTCTCACTTCTCGGTATCATCACTGGCCTCTGGGCAAACAACTTCGAGCAGCTCTCAATGATAAACACCTTCGTCATCATGCCGTTTTCGTACCTCGGCGGTATGTTCTACTCGGTCTCCATGCTCCCGAAAACGGCACAAGTGCTCGTGCACCTCAACCCCTTCTTCTACTTCGTCGATGGCCTTCGGTACTCTATGACCGGCGTATCTGAAGCAAACATGTACGTGGGGGTCGGCTTTATGGTCGTGCTTATCCTCGGCCTCGGTGGCTTTGTCTACCATCTCCTCAAAATAGGCTGGAAGATTCGCGAGTAATCGCACATTCTAAACAAGGCCGATGCGGAAACGCATCGGCTTTTGTTATGATGTCAGTATGACAACAAAAGAAGCTTTGGAAATAATTTGGGATTATCTGAACATCAATGAAATACCACGTGCGTGTGATGCGTTACTTGTGCTCGGTAGCTACGATATAGAGGTTCCAAAATACGCCGCTACGCTATATCACTCGGGCGTAGCATCGGTCATCGTTTGTTCGGGCTCAGGGACAGTCCATACCGGTGACCCACTGTGGACAGAATTTAAAGGAGTTCCAGAGGCAGAGATATTTGCGTACCTTCTTAAAGAAAACGGTGTGCCCGACAGTGATCTACTTATTGAAAATCAATCACAAAATACGGGCGACAACTTTGTATTCACGAAAGCATTGCTTGCCGAAAAGAATATCTTACTAAAGTCCATAACTATTGTAACGAAACCGTATATGACACGCCGTGCGCTGGCGACAGCACAAAAGGTATGGCCTGAAATATTCTGGGCTGTTGCATCAGAAGGTGGGGATTTAGAAAAACATCTAGCACGAAGCGAATACAAAGATCGAATCATTGAGCTTATGGTAGGTGATCTCGATCGTATTCTTAAATATCCCGATCGTGGATTTCAGCTTGCGCAGGAAGTTCCGGGTAGTGTAATGGACGCATACGAGGTATTGGTTAAAGACGGGTACACAAGATGTCTTGTTTGAGGTCTGTATTTGGTATCATTACACAATGAAAAAAAGAATTCTGTTTTGGATTACTGCAGTTGTGATTATTTTCGTAGTACTGTTTTTGGCGTGGTACATAATCACACAAGTGCATTTTGTCACAAAGGCAGAGCGCCGCGCCGTGGTTGTGACTGAAGTCGGCAAAGCGCTTGAGCGATACTACGACGAGCATGGAAGATATCCGGTGTTGTATACAAACGAAGATCTTGCGCGAGAGCTTGCAGCAAAAAAATATTTTGATACCGATGTACATCTCGACATCGTGCGCTATGTGCCAATAAACAACGGACAAACGTACGAGTTGCAGTAAAGGAATTATTTCCTGTCCACAGCGCACGCATAAAAAAACGCGTGCGTTTTTTTATGCGTGCTACACTAGTACCAATGGACCACGCTCATTTATACGAACAGGCTCGCTTCATGATGCAGAAAGGGAAAGGAATCCTTGCTGCTGATGAAAGTGTTTCTACAATGAACGAACGCCTCGCGTCCGTTCTTGTCGATGAGACTGCCGAGATGCGTCGCATCTATCGCCAAGTGTTATTTACAGCGCCAGGTATTGAGAAATATCTTTCGGGCGTTATTTTCTTTGACGCGTCTCTGCGTAGCTCGACCGACGCTGGTGTACCGTTCCCCGACCTCCTTGCCGCTCGTGGCATCATGCCTGGTATCAAGGTAGACAAAGGCACTGTCGATCTCGAAGAGTTTCCCGGTGAGAAAGTGTCGCAGGGTCTCGATGACCTCGACGAGCGTATGTGGGAGTATGCCAACCTCGGTGCATACTTTGCAAAGTGGCGCGCAGTGGTACCTATAACCGATACGACTCCAGCAGAGTCCATCATGGCTATGAACGCCGTTATGCTCGCTCGCTACGCATCTATCTGTCAAAAAGAGGGTATTGTCCCAATGGTAGAGCCAGAAGTGCTCATGCACGGTGCTCATAGCGTAGGCCGCTCAGAAGAAGTTACCACGCGTGCTCTTCAGGTGCTCTTTACCACACTTCGCGAATACAAAGTCGACCTCAAGGCAGTGATCCTCAAGACCAGTATGGTCATCGCAGGAGATGGCGCAAAGCAGCAAACGAGCGCGGACGAAGTTGCAGATGCAACGCTTCGCATGCTCCGTCTGTCGGTACCGTACGAAGTACCAGGTATCGTGTTCCTTTCTGGTGGTCAGACAGCAGTGCGCGCTACGGAAAACCTTCAGGCTATTTCCTCTCGCGGGACACAGCCATGGCCAATCACATTCTCGTACTCTCGCGCGCTCGAAGAGCCAGTACTCGCCACATGGAAAGGAAAGGCGGAAAACGTCGATAAGGCTCAGGCAGTCCTCCTCCACCGTCTTAAGATGAACTCACTCGCCGCCCTCGGCCAATACGATAGCAAAATGGAGAAGGAGATACTTTAAGAATCGGTAGGATAAACAGTAAAAAAGCCCGCACACGTGTGTGCGGGCATTTGCGTCTGTTTCAACCAGAGCATGCGAGCTCTGCATCCTCATAGGAATGTCTGGCTGCTAATTGCTCTGCTTCATACACTTTCCTGATCTCAGTGTATGCTGTTTCGCGGACAGTTCTTGCTACTTCCTTTTCTTCAGCATACTTTTTAACCTCCGGAATAGTATCCGCCATTTTTTCCGCGTTCACGGAGTCTTCAATTTCGTTCGCATCGAGCCAGTCCAGGTAGGCGTTTTTGTTTAGCCCCCTTAAATTCAAAAGGCTCGTGCGCTCTGCTTCGTGGTAGATTTTCCACGCTACGGCCTCCGCAGTCTCTCTTTTTTTCCACGAGGCCATTTCTGCATCTTGGCGCACATTCCAGTTCTGGTCACAGGTGGCTGGTTTAGTGTCAGCTAGAGCAAACGTCGTTAGCGCAGAAAAGGCAAGTAGAAGAGCGATTGTATTTTTCATGAGTAGTACTCCACATCTGAGACTATTACTGCAACAGTCTTTCATCTGTTTCTTTTATAACACATATATAGAAAA
>JAYVPP010000085.1:0-16622 GCA_043757305.1 Candidatus Kaiserbacteria bacterium | reverse complement strand
TCCACACACTGTCTGTCTTGGTAATTATGAATACAGACAACGACAGGAGTGACAAAATCACAGCCGCAGATACCACGTAGTGTAGATACATACGCTTGGTTAAGCCCTGCTCTTTCACAGCAGTACGGAGTGCTAGGTATTGTTGGTTTAGTTCATCAGTGGGCATTTATAGATGTATTTCTACCACGGCATTTGCTTCGGGCGCGACGGCATCAACGCCCAGATAGTCTCTGAGCCGTTGTACCAGAAAGAGTGACGCGCGCTCCTCCCCCATGGTAACAAAAACTTTTTCCACATGCTCACCGCGCTCTGCCACAAAGTCGATGAGCTGGTCGCGGTCGGCGTGACCTGAGTAACCCTGTATCATCGCGACACGTGCACGTACATGGACAGGCACATTGTCGATGGTCACTTTCTTTACACCATCTTGGAGCAGCCTGCCCACACTACCGACGGTCTGATAGCCTACGAGGAGGAGTGTGGTGTCGCTTCGACCCAAATACTCTATTTCATGCGAAAGCACACGACCGCCATGAGACATACCTGAGCCTGCAATGATAATCTTTGGTCCTGGTGTTTTGTGGATCGCTTCGGAGGCTTGGCGTGTACTCGTAAAGGAAAGCTTTGGAAAGTCAAAAATGTCGTCGCCGTGCTCTATCTGTGCTCGTACACTATCTTTCAGATATGCACGATGCGCGCGATAGATCTCAGTCACTGAAATAGCGAGTGGCGAGTCGAGATACACTGGTATCGCAGGAATAGCGCCACTTTCCACGAAGTTATTAATTTCGAAAAGCATGCCCTGTGTACGCTCAAGCGAGAATGCAGGGATAATGAGCGTGCCCTTCTGCGCGATGGTGCGTTCGATTTCGGCTTTGAGGAGCGCTGTGCGGTCTGCCACTTGCTCATGAAGCCGATTGCCGTAGACGGACTCCATGAGGATGTAGTTAAGTCCTTCGACTTTTTCAGGAGGATTGAGGAGTGGCTGTGGTACATTGCCGATATCACCCGTACACATGAGGCGACGCCCATCACGCTCAAACACTACGAGTGCGGAGCCGAGGATATGGCCGGCGTTGTAGAAGGTCACCGAGACATCAGCTATTGCGAAAGAGTCGTGGTAGCCATGTGTATGCCACAAGGCGAGCGCCTGGTCGATGTGCGACTCATTGAAGAGCGGCTCGACACCTTCCTTGCTCGACTCGTATGCCATGATGCCGTATGCGTCACGCAGCATGATGGCAGCGAGGTCTTTCGTCGGTATGGTGGAGTGGATAGCGCCTTTGAAACCGTCTTTGACGAGCTTAGGAATACGGCCGATATGGTCTGCATGCGCGTGTGTCACCACAAGCGCATCAATGGTCTTTGGATCATACGCAAATGCTGCACGGTTACTCTCTGCTGCAAACTCTCCTCCCTGCTCAAGGCCACAGTCGATGAGAATTTTTGCAGTACCGATGTCGAGCAGAAAGTTTGCACCTGTCACGCTGCCGATGCCTCCATAAAAGCCGATGGTAGATTGTTTCATAGCATCATTATAAAGCCCGAATTGCTTTTGCGACAACAAAACCAACTGCGCCACCGATGGTATCCATGATAATGTCCTTTGCTGTGTCTGCGGGAGAGAAGATACCGCTAGTCATAAGCCCCACTATATATTCGTATACTTCCCATCCGCCGCCAATAACGAGCGCTGCAGCGACTGTTGCTAGAAATGTATGCGGAAGAAACTGTGCGTATTTTTTAAAGACGTATGAGCTTTGATACCCGAGGGCAATAGTGACGCCACCCAGGACGTGCATCGGTATATCAAACCACAGGTAGATGTAGTAGAGAGAGAACGTGAGCGCAACCGCATGAAAGCACGCAAGGAGTATGAGCGAGAGTCCGAAGAAATAAAAAAGTGGATTCTGCATAGAGAAAGTATAGCAAGAAACGACGAAGGCCGTTTCGCTTTCGCGAAACGGCCTTTCTCATAGAGAATCATAAGCGCATGCTCCTGGCGAAAACCAGGTGGGTGCTCTATCCGGTACACGGTTGAAGTCTCAAGCATGAGTCCTCAGTGATATACCGCGAGATCAAGCTCCCTGATATAGAATTTAGTCGGAACATGCGACAGATGATCCTCTTCCTAAAGTATATACCCAAGTTGAAAAAAGCAAAGTTGTGGAAAAGTAAGCGTAACCACGCATGGTAAGACGCATCGCTTTAGCATAGTGGGGCTTTTAAACCCAGACCTACCCCCGCCTGCAAAAAGTCATTGGTGTGCTACGCTTTGCTCACGTAAATAAAGCCTGATGAAGCGCAGTAATAACTTTTTGCAGGTTGGGGGTAGGTCTGGGGCAAAAAGTTATTAGTGGGCTTCATTCACATGCACAGAAACAAAAACCCCCGCGCCTTTGGCGCGGGGGTTTTGTTTTCATTAGTCGAGGATACCGTTTAAGTCTACGTCGTAAAGGATACGCTCCTGAACTGTCTTGTAGTTGATGATTTCCTTTTCATCAAACCATACTTTTATCTCACGCTCTGCTTCTACTGTAGACTCAGAACAGTGTATGAGGTTACGCACTGCGCGATTCTGGAGTGTGGAGTGCCCGTATGAGTCTACCGTAAGGTCGCCACGAATGGTTCCTACATCGGAGGTTGCTGGCTCAGTAGAACCCACAATCTTCGTCACAATAGCAACAGACTGGTTGCCCTCGACAACCATCGCAAGTACAGGGCCTGCAGTCACAAACTTCACGATAGTGTCGATGATACCCTTGCCGTACGTCATTTCATCCTTATCGACAGGAAGACCCTGAGCAGTCAGGTCTTCAATGATGCGCTTTCCTTTCTTTAAAAACCACGCCTCGTCCTTGTGGTAGTGCTCGAGGCACTGTGCCTCTGTCGGTACAAGAAACTTAAAAGCGGTAAACTTGAGGCCTGTGCGCTCAAAGCGGGAGATAATGTCTCCAATAAGCCCACGCTGAATACCGTCTGGTTTGATAATGACGAGCGTGCGCTCCCGGTGCATTTCTCGGGAAGTGTTTGCAGTGTTGTTTTCTTGCATAATGCCCGAAATATACCAGAAAATAAGCCATTGTTCAAGGGTGCTATGGGTAAGAAAAGACCCGCGAATCCAAAGGATTCGCGGGGCTTGAATATTGCTGTAGATCTGAGGGTCAAAGGGACTGAGAGTCTCAGGTTCAGATTACTTTTTCTGAGCCTCAGAGGTTTTAAGAACAGAATTGCGTGAGAACACACGGTAGCTGCCGCCCCACTCGACCGGACGCGACACCTCACGCGCACCCACGTACCAGCCAACATCTTCCCAGCCAACATTGAACCAGAGCACGCAGACTGTGCGAAGCACACCCTGCATATCTTTGATGTAAAAGATATTGACAGCGGAGTTTTTGGTGAAAAGAGCACCTTCTTCGCCATTCCCCTGCTTCTCCAACAAGGAGAAGAGTTCGGTGAGCGAAGTTTCGGCTTTTTCTTCACCACCAAGTTCGGTGATGATAGGGTCATTTACTGATTTCTTCCGTAAGTCACTGTAACAAAGTGTTTGCTCGCCCGTTGGCTTTTCGATTTTGCCATCACCAGCAAGGAACCAGTTGGTGAAGTTGTCACTAAGATCACCTATCTTGACCTTGGCATCTTTGCTAACGTCGCAAACAAACTTTTGCTTGGCGATAAAATCGCTGCTGGTTGCGGCGATAGGTATGGTAGCGACAGAATTGAGGAGTCTCTCAATCTGATCCTCAGTCGTCGACTTTGATAGGGTCACAGCTTCTGCCATGTCGTTATCTCCATTTTGCTGGTGCATGATTGCACAAAGCGTTTTAAAAGAACTGGTGATATTATACTACATAAATATAGTTTTGTACAGGCACCGAAAAAGGGCTCCTTTGAGCCCTTTTTCGGTGCCGTCCGCATTATTAAAATTTATCTCACTACGTCACTATTTCTGGGCCATTTTCTGTAACCACAACAGTGTGCTCAAAGTGAGCGCTGCGTGAACCATCTTCAGAAAAAACCTTGTAACCATCTCCCTCATCATCAAAGAGCACTTCCTTGGAACCAATGTTCACAATCGGCTCTATGGCAAAAACCATTCCTGCCTCTATAAGCTCTCCACCGCCTTTCTTACCGAAGTTAGGAATCATCGGGTCCTCGTGTACTTCATACCCTACCCCATGACCACAGAGCGCTTCGACCACACCAAAGCCAAAAGGCTTTACATACTTTGAAATAGCGTAGCCGATGTCGCCCACGTGGTTACCCACTACGGCTTCGCGAATGCCCACATAGAGTGCTTCGCGCGTAACCCGCAGCAGCTCGGTCGACTTCTTATCAATCTTTCCTACACCCACAGTGCGGCCTGAGTCGACCACCATGCCACCATGCCGAATGGTGCAGTCGATATTGATGACATCACCTTCTTCCAAAACAACATCCTTGCTCGGAATACCGTGCTGCACGATGTCGTTGACCGATGTGCAGATAGCTGCCGGGTAGGCCTTCGGTGCAAACTTTGGCTTGTACCCGAGAAGCACTGCTGTCGCATGGTTTTCTTTTATAAGTTTGATGGCCAGCTGGTTTATGTCTTCGGTCGAAACACCTGGCTTCGCAGCTGCGCAGAGCTCGTCAAGGATATGCGAAAGTACCGCACCTGCAGTGCGAAGCTTTACAATCTCAGCTAGTGTTTTTTTACGAATCATGAAGGTTAAGGGCTTGGGCAATTTGCACGCGAACGGTTTCAATGTCTTGGAGTGCGTCGACGTGATGAAGCGTGTAGCGAGGTGCTTCGGTGAAGTACCCGAGAATGGCTTTTGTCTCTTCGCGATACCACGCGAGGCGGCGCTCGATGGCTTCGTTGGTATCGTCTGCACGTGCACGCGCTTTCATACGGGCGCGCACTGTTTCCTCTGGAGCTTCAAGCACCACCACATGCACCTCATCGCGCTTATAAAATGAAAGTGCTGTGGTGAGCACATGTGCTTCGTCTATCGTGCGTGGGAACCCATCGATGAGCATGTTTGAGTGTTCGTCTACGGTGTCTATCATTTCTTTTGCCCAGAGGCCGATAGAAAGGAAGAGAGGCTGGAGCATGCCAGTGTTGATGGTTTCTGCGATACGCGCACCGGTGTATGTTTCTCCTTGTGCAAATGCACGAAAGAGTGACCCGCTCTGAAGAGCGACAGTCTTTCGCTCACTCTTTGTTTCCAAAAGGCGCTTGAGCGAATCGAGCTGTGTACCCTTACCACTTCCCTGCGGTCCTATAAATATAACGGTATATGGTGGCATGTGAGTTTACTTTTTTGCTACTTTAAAGAGTGCTTCGTGAATAATGTCGACAAGCTTTGCTTTTGCCGCTGCAACTTTATCGTCTTCTGAATTGTCGAGGACAATGTCCGCAAATGCTTTCGAGCTCACCTCTTCGAGGTACCGCTCTCGGCGCTGCTCGAGCTCACCGACTGAAATAGGAGCACGAGCAATAATGCGCTCCCGAAGGACATCCCACGCACCACCGTCTATAAAGATAATAATGCGGTTTTCTGGAGGAATTTGCTCACGAATGGCGAGCACACCTTGGAGCTCTACCTCCCGTACCACCACCTTCCCCTCGCGAAGTGGCTTCACCAGCTCTTCTCGCGGTGTGCCATAGAGATTGCCACTGTACTCTGCCCACTCAAGGAACTTATCATTGTGGATATCCTCCTCGAATTTTTCGCGCGAAACAAAGCGGTAGACATGACCTTCCACCTCACCAGGACGAGGCACTCGTGTGGTACACGACACTGCAAAGTGTACCTGCGGGGTGTCCGCGAACATCAGACGAAGGTATGAAATAAGGAATCCTTTTCCGCTTCCTGACGGCGCCATAATGAGCACCAAGTGTCCTGAAATATTTTTTTCTATCATGGTACGACGCTATTGTACTTGGTTTTGGGGGATTTATAAAATGTCGCTCGCCCGTTGCCTCATGTGACCACTCACTCGCCAGCGCTCGTTCGTTTCGGCTTCGCCGTTCGCTTCCGTCACTCGCATTGCTCGGTCGGAAGACCAGCCGAACGGCTGCAGATGCTCGCATGAGGCAACGGACTCGCTCCGAAATATGTCTGCGCAAGTCTCATTTGAAATGCACCTCACTTCCTCTAAGAGAAATAATCTGAGTATAATCCGAGGAACATAAAAGCGCTCGTGCGAGGCCTGTCGAACCAGGCAAAATAGAGTGAGATGCGGGGCGCTAAGCAAAAAGACCGCGCGGCGTACTTTTCTGTACGATAAGCGGTCTTTTTGTGAACCAACAAAGCAGATTGCTGTGTTTTGCTTGGTTTAGAACTCGCGCATCTCGATTTGGGAATCGATACGGCGTATGAGGTCGAGCACTACCGATACCACAATGAGAAGTGCCGTACCTCCGACCGCAAGCGCCACGATGCCCGTGAGAGCCTTCATGATGAGCGGGAGCACTGCGATAACACCGAGGAAAAGCGCACCCATGAATGTAAGCCGTGTGATGAGTGTACCGATGTACTCTGCTGTGTGCTCGCCTGGGCGGATACCAGGAATGAACGCACCATTTCGCTGAAGATTCTTCGACATTGCGTCTGGGTCAAAGGTCACTGCAGTGTAGAAGTACGTAAACGCGAATACAAGGATGAAGTAGGTTCCTGCGTAGAGCCATTGGTTGTTGGTAAACTCAAGCAGCTTTGAAGACCACTCCGACACTCCGGCTATCTTCATATAGGAAAGGATGTTGAGTATCATTTGTGGGAAGAGCAGAATGGAAAGTGCGAAGATGATAGGGATCACGCCAGCCTGGTTCATACGGAGTGGAAGGTAGGTCGAGACGCCACCGTATGTCTGCCCTCCACGCACCTGCTTTGCATAGGTAATAGGCACTGGGCGTTCGGCTTCTGTCATGAGTACAACGGCTGCGATGATCACCACTGTTGCTGCGAGAAATGCGAGATAGACCGGTACCTGAGATACATCGAAGCTAAAGAGTGTCTGACCTGCAAGCTGTGGGATGCGCGCTACGATACCAGAGAAGATAATGATGGACACACCGTTACCGATACCAAACTCTGTGACGAGCTCGCCCAACCACATAAGGAGCATCGAGCCTGCAACTATCACAATGAGGTTGACCATAAACGCGGTTACGCCCAAGTGCTTTACGATACCCTGGCTTTCGAGGAGCAAGAGGAAGCTAAATGCCTGAAGTGTCGCAAGCGGAAGTGTGAGGAGGCGACTGTACTGCATGAACTTCTTGCGACCAGCATCTCCCTCTTCGGTATACATTGACTTCATCTTCGGTGACATCACCGTGAGGAGCTGCATGATGATAGATGCAGTAATGTACGGTCCAACACCAAGCATCACGATAGAAAGGTGTGAGAGACCGCCGCCAGAGAAGAGGTTGAGGAGGCCCAAGAACTGATTGCTTGAAAAAAACTGCGCGAGCATTGCTGCATCAACGCCTGGGATCGGGACAACAGCGAGCAAACGGAAAATAATAAGCGCACCGAAAATAAACAGTACGCGGTTTCGCAACTGCTCATCGCTAACGATGAGTTTCATTTTATGAAAGAATGTATTCATAGGCCTGCTATGCTATGGGGTAATTATGCAACAGTTCCCCCCTTTTCGACAATCTTTGTGCGAGCTACTTCTGAGACTGCGCAGCCAGTGATAGTGAGCTTGCGAGAGAGATCGCCAGTACCGAGGATCTTCACCTGAACTTCGCGGCCGTCACGCACCACGAGAATACCGAGGGCAATGATGCTTGCTGGGTTTACGGTATCACCATCCTTGAAGGCATTGAGAGCAGCTACGTTTACAGGGTATGAGCGAACGCGCTCGTTGTTTACAGTGCGTGCGCGGTTCTTACCGAAACCACGGCGCTTTGGAAGGCGCTTGATCATATCGCGGAGCTCTGGACGTGGGCGACCACCAGCACGAGCTGTCTGGCCCTTGCCTCCCTTTCCTGAAGTCTTTCCACGCTTTCCTCCACGACCAATACGCTTGATTGTCTTGCGTACTGTTGTTGGTTTTAGTTGATGAAGCTGCATATGTAGAAAATTAACCGCGGAGTTCCTTAAGTGCCTTTACCGCAGCGCGAGCATTGTTGAGCTGGTTCTTTGAGCGTGAGAAGATCTTTGCTGTTACATCGCGTACGCCACCGAGCTCGAGCACAGTACGCACCGAGCTACCAGCTACAAGACCACGGCCCTTTGCAGGCTGGATCATAACGCGACTTGAAGAGAACTTCGCATCGACATCGTGACGGATCATGCCGCTCTTGTTGAGGGGAATGGTGATCATGTTTTTCTTTGCGTTGCGAACTGCCTTCTCAATAGCAAGCTGTGTGTCACCGGCTTTTCCAAGACCTACACCTACTTTGCCATTCTTATTTCCTGCAACGATAGAAACGCTGAAGTTAAAACGACGACCTCCAGCCATAACGCGGGCTACGCGACGGATAGAAATGATCTTCTGGTCGAATTCAGAACGAGGACGCTCTTCACGACGAGGAGCGCGGCGTGTGCGACGACGATCGTCAGTACCACCACTACGAGCACCACCACGGTATGAAGGCGCAGCGGAAGGAGCTACTGGTGTAGCTGCTGCGACTGGCTGTGTGTTCTGTTCTACTTCATTCATAAAGATATTGTATTAAAATGCGAGACCGCCTTCGCGAGCACCATCGGCAAGTGCTGCAATTACGCCCTGGTACTGAAAACCGCCGCGGTCGAAGACTGCCTTCTCGACACCCTTGCCCTTTGCCTGTGTTGCAATGCTCTTTCCTACCATAGCTGCACGCTCACGAGCAGTAGCGCCCTTTTCTGTGCGAGAGTCTGCGGCAGCAATGGTAGTACCCTTCGAGTCATCAATGAGCTGCGCGTAGACGAAACGGTTTGAGCGAAAGACCGCGAGGCGAGGACGCTCCGAAGTACCAATGACACGCGCACGGATGCGTGCATGTCGGCGGGTGCGCTGTGCCATTTTGTGAGATGTAGTGTTCATATCGAAATACAAGACTAGACAGCCTTCTTACCCTGCTTACGGATAATGTATTCGCCCTGGTAGCGGATGCCCTTGCCCTTGTATGGCTCTGGCTCCTTCATACCACGCACCGTAGCTGCAAACTGTCCGAGAAGCTCTTTGTCGATACCCGTGATGGTAAAGAGACCCTTCTCGACAAGTACCGTAATGCCTTCAGGGATGTCGATGTGTACCGGATGTGAAAAACCGAGTGCAAGTACGAAGGTTGTACCCTTTACCTCACCACGGTAACCCACGCCTTCGATTTCGAGCTTCTTTGTAAAGCCAGTCGTCACACCTTCTATCATGTTGAGGATGTGTGCAGCATAGGTACCCCAGAGCGCAGGCGCGAGGTCTGAAGAAGGCTTTGGTGTGAGCACAACAGAAGTACCTTCGATAGCAACACCAACGTCAGACTTGAGCACACGTGAAAGTGTTCCCTTTGGTCCCTTCACCGAAAAGACGCCATCCTTCATTGATGCTTCGACTCCGGCTGGGAGAGTAATAGGTTGTTTTCCAATGCGACTCATATCAATAGTATTACCAGATCTTGAACAGCTGTTCGCCGCCGACGTTTGCGGTCTTTGCCTCTTCACCGGTGAGGATACCCTTTGGTGTCGAGAGGATGAGCTTACCCTTTCCAAACTTTACGGGAATGATCTCCTGTGTACCTGCATAGAGACGACGTCCTGGCTTTGAAACGCGCGCAACGCCACGGATCATCGAGCGACCATCCTTTTCATAGGCGAGTGACACGAGCAAAGTCTTCTTGACCTTCTTTCCCTGCATCTTTGCAGAGGTGAGGAAGCCTGCAGACACGAGCTTGTCTGCTACTGCATGCTTAAGGAGCGAGTATGGAAGCTCAACTGTCTCTTTGTTCACGTCGCCTGCGTTCTTGAGGCGGTTGATGAAATCTCCGATTGGGTCTGTTACCATGATGATTTCTTTATACCTGGAATCTGACCTTCCTGCGCCATTTCACGGAAACAAATACGACATGCATCGAAATCGCGCATATAGCCACGCTTACGGCCACAACGGAAACAACGACGAACAATCCGACTCTTAAACTTCGGAGGAAGCGCTGCGCGTGCTAGTACTGATTTCTTTGCCATGTGATGTGAAAATGAAAAAGCCGCAGTCGGCTTTCGGGTAGCATAGTAGCAGTGACGCTTTCCGATGTCAAACATACGGCGCGTTAGAACTGCTTTTTGATGCTGGCCCCAGAAAAACCGCGAGGTCTTTAACTCGGACACAATAGCAATTTTGAGGGTGGAAGTCAAACGAGCTCGCTCACCACTCCCTTCTGCGACCACTCTCTCGCCAGCGCTCATTCGTTTCGGCTTCGCCGTTTGCTCTCGTCCTTTCATACTTCAAGGCGTGAGGCCGGCCAAACGGCTGCAGATGCTCGCAGAAGGGGTGGTTCGCTCGTCCCTTGAAACAAAAAACCCCCGCGTCCTAAATGGACGCGGGGGTTTGGGTAGACTGTACACGAAGTTTACTTCGCTGTGATGTGCAAGAGTCGCTTCCCCACGAACTCATAGCTCACAAGGCCGACCAGTGCACCGATAACGCCGCCGATGAGCCAGCTTCCCGAAAAGAAACCGGCAGTGGCACCTATGGACCCGCCGAGGAAGCACATAGTCCTAGCATCAGAGTGAATGAACACAATGACTTGGTAGAAAAACTGCCCAACGAAACGAAATACCGCTGGCAGATTGAGTACCAATGCATAGAGCCAATACTTCGAGCTGAGTGGAAAAAGCCGTAAAAAAGCTTGAGTGTATCTGTCTGCCAAGTACAGTTCTTGGTCGTTCCGTGAAAAATATCTTGGTGGATCAGCGAAATTAGTAGCTTCTGTTGCTATCATCGTGGCAGTGAGCGGAGAAAGCAAAGACAACGAGGTCAGAAGGCCTATGAAGTTGTCCTTAAGTACTAAGTCCACTTGCCCGAGGACATACATACAATAGAAAGCAACACCAACATGCACCCCTACAAGATGAAGCCAAAGCATACTCATTCCGAAAAATTTCCAGAATGGTTTGTTCGGCTGCCACGCCACTGTAGTGCGGTAGGCATGTGTGACGCCGGCAAATACATCCTTCCAGCCGTAAGACAAGTACCCCACCAAGCCACCAAACAAGACTCCCAGAAACCAAAGCCAGTGTGGCAAAAGTGACAGAGCTGTGAGTCCGCCGATAATTGCGCCGAAGGCGCTAGCACTTCCAATACAAAAGGCGTTCATATATTCCTCCATTTGATTTGGTCCTCGAGGTATTTCAAAGACCTTATACTGGTGGCGACTATACAATACAGATAGCTAAAACACAAACGAGCGGAATCCTGATGGGATTCCGCTCGTTTGTGTTCAAACCGTTGCCGATTTGTGTAAACCCCAGGAAGGATGCAGCTTCGAGACGCCAAAAAGAAAACCCGCGAGGTGTACTTTGACGTACATCGAGCGGGTTTTCTTTGAAGGCAACAAAGAAGCTGCGCCTTCCTGGGGCTTACTTAGGGTGCTGGAGTGGGAAACCGATGTGGCGAAGGAAGGCTTCTGCTTCTTTCTTTGTCTTTGCAGTAGTCACGAGGGTGATTGCAAAACCAAATACGTCCTTGATATCTTCGTCTGAGCACTCAGGGAAAATAGTATTTTCCTTAAGGCCGATTGAGATGTTGCCCATTTCGTCGATTGAAGAAAGTGCGATACCGCGGAAGTCACGAGTACGAGGAAGTGCAATGTGGATGAGCTTGTCGACGAAGTCGTACATACGAGCTCCACGAAGTGTTGCCTGGTATCCAATGATGTCACCCTGGCGAGACTTGAACGAAGCAACCGACTTCTTTGCACCGCGAGCAATGACTTTCTGGCCAGTGATGCGGCCGAGACGGTCTTCGATCATCTTGCGACGGTTCTTGTCTGATACCTTGCCCACACCAATAGAAATAACCGCTTTGGTGAGCTTTGGCGCCTGCATGACGTTGGTATAGCCGAAGTCTCCCTTGAGGCTGGTGAATGCTGTTTTGATTTTTTGTTTAGTCTGTTCCATATACGAAATATTACAGCGCTGTGCCGCTTCCAGTAGCAACACGAACTTTCTTACCTCCCTCTACTTTGTATGAAATGCGAGTCTGCTTCCCTCCCTTTGGATCCTTGAGTGAAACGTTTGCAACAGGAAGTGGCATAGTGAGCTCAACAGTCTGACCCTTCGTAGTCGCGCTCTTTGCTTTCTGGTGCTTCTTTACAATATTCACACCTTCTACGATCACTTTCCCCTTCTTTGGAAATGCACGAAGTACAACACCGCTCTTGCCGCGATCCTTACCTGTGTTGACGATAACTGTATCTCCTTTATGAATCTTCATATGTTTTACACTACCTCCGGGGCAAGAGAAATAATCTTCTGGTAGCCCTTGTCGCCAATTTCGCGAGGAATCGGGCCAAACACACGGTTTGCGCGAGGTTCTGGCTTTACCTTGTCGACGAGTACTACGGCATTGTCATCGAAGCGAATGTACGAGCCATCCTTGCGACGGAACGCAGCGCGTGAACGTACGACGATAGCGCGACACACTTCCTTTTTCTTAGTGGCCTTACGTGGCTCTGCAGTCTGGATAGAAATCACCACGAGGTCACCGATGCGTGCGTAGCGCTTCTTTGAACCGCCAAGTACCTTGAAGACACGTCCGAGCTTTCCGCCGGAGTTGTCTGCAATAGTGACGATTGAACGATCTTGAATCATAAATATTACTTTACAACGATGAAGGTCTTACGGCGGGATATAGGACGAGTCTCACGGATAGTGACGACTGCTCCCTCTGTAGAAGTATTGCCTTCGTCGTGAGCGAGAAACTTCTTGGTACGCTTCTGAAACTTCTTGTACTTTGGGTGCTTTACGTAGCGAGAGACTGCAACGACGCAGGTATCTTTCATCTTCGACGAAACAACCGTACCACGAAACTCGCGGCCGCCTGTCTTCTGTTCTGTTGTAGTAGTTGTTGTCATACAATGAAGATTATGTTCAGGGTTATTTTGCGTTCTTTGCTGCGTTAAGCACCGTGAGAATGCGAGCAATCTCGTGACGTACAGCCTTTGGAGCCTTAGTATTGCGAGATGCAATACCTGTACCAAAACGGAACTGACGAAGCTCCTCACGCTTTTCGCTGAGCGTCTTCATCAACTCCTCTTTGCTTTTGTTTATAAGATGTTTCATGGCCTCTTTATATACAGTATTTTGGGACAAATGTCGAGTTAGCCTTCGCGTGCGACGCACTTACCCTTAACCGGGAGCTTTGCGGTAGCCTTGCGGAATGCTTCCTTTGCGACCTCGTGCGTTACACCGTCTACTTCAAAGAGGACGCGGCCTGGGAGTACTTCGAAGATGAAACCTTCTGGATCACCCTTGCCCTTGCCCATCGGTACTTCAGCAGCTTTCCTAGTGAAAGGACGGTCTGGGAAGATACGCACCCAGATGCGTCCAGTTTTTCCGAGTGTGCGTGAGATAACACGGCGAGCAGCTTCGATCTGGTTTGAAGTCACGCGGTAGTGTGTCGTTGCCTTAAGGCCATACGAACCAAACGCTACAGTAAGACCGCGTGTATCCGGAGTGATACGGTTTGGATTGCGTCGTAGTGACTGCCATTTGCGATGCTTTACTTTCTTAGGAAACAACATACAGGATTAATTAGAACGTGGAGCAGCAGATGCTGCTGCACTACGGCGGTATGGAGCGCGTGAAGGTGCTTTTGCTTGTGCTTCCTCACGCTTTTCAGCCTGCTGGGTAGCAGTACCGCGACGATCAGTGAAGATATCGCCCTTGTAGATCCAGACCTTTACACCAATGACACCGTACGGAAGGTATGCCTTTTCGCGAGCAAAGTCGATGTCTGCGCGGAGTGTCTGAAGTGGAATGCGTCCCTTCTTGAGCTCTTCGGTACGACCCATTTCTGCACCACCAAGGCGACCCGAGAGGATAATACGGATACCAAGCACATCGCGGTTTGCCATAACTTTCTCGATAGTCTGCTTCATGACGCGACGGAATGTCATGCGCTTCTCGAGACCTACTGCAATCATCATTGCGACGATAGCTGAGGACGTCTCAGGAGTGCGGATTTCTTCGATGTCGAGCTTGATATCAGGAAGCTCTGAGAGCTTGAGAGCGCGGAGCTTCTTGTCGATCTCCTTCTTGAGGTTCTGAGCACCCTCACCAGAACGGCCAATGATAAGACCTGGACGTGAGGTACGCACAATGATGCGCATTGCCTTTTCATCGCGTTCGATGTCTACAGAACCGACATACATAGTGCGGAGACGCTTCTCGAGGAAACGGCGCACCGTAGAATCAGCGCGAAGGTACTCGCGGAAACGCTTTGGGTTTGACGGAAACCAGCGTGATCGCCAGTCGCGAATGACGCCGAGTCGGTGTGCGTATGGATGAGCTACGTGTGTCATATGCGAATCGTATAAAAATTATTTCACTCCGAGTTCTACTACGATATGGCTTGAGCGGCGGTTGATGGGTGATGCTGAGCCACGAGCGCGAGGCATAAAGCGACGCTGCACGGTGCCCTTGTCCACTGCGACCTTAGCGATGACGAGCTCCTCTACCTTCTTGCCCTGTGCAACGGCGTTTGCGAGTGCAGACTCGATGATCTTCTTGAATGGAAGTGCTGCGCGCTTGTCGAGGAATGAGAGGGTGGTGAGAGCGTCACCTACCTTTTTGCCGCGCACCAAGTCCGCAAGGAGACGAACCTTACGTGGTGACTGGCGATAATTTGAGAGTACTGCTTTCATACTTATTTCTTCTTGGTTTCAACTGTTGTCTTTGCAGCCTTTGCAGCAGCAACTTCAGCTTCTTGCTTCTTTACTTCCATTTCCTTCTGCATCTTACCGCCATGACGAGTGAACTTCGTTGAAGGAGAAAACTCACCAAAGCGATGTCCAACCATTTCCTCTGTAACAAAGACATCAATGTGCTGTTTGCCATTGTGTACGCCAAAGGTAAAGCCCACCATTTCCGGGCTAATCTGTGAACGGCGTGCCCACGTCTTGATAGTTGCAGTATCCTGCCCCTTTTTGCCAGCTACTTTCAAAAGTAGCTTTTCATCGACGTATGGACCTTTATAGAGTGATCGTGACATAGAGAAATAAAAAAGCTCGAGCGAGCTTCCGAGGAATAGTACGCGAAGCAAGGTGTAATGTCAAATATACGGCGGAGGGTGGTGCTAAACGGAACAAAAAAGCCCGGCAAAGTGATTTCTAAATCACTTTGCCGGGGTTTGGTCACGCCTCTTGTCTCGCATTTTCCTTCCGTTTTGCACGTCGATCTTTGAATCCTTGCACTGTGTTCTGCAACTGTAAGTCAGCGAGCGAATCACCTGGCATCGGTAGCTCCACCACCTTTCGATTGCTTTGTAAGCCGTCTTCAGATGGATGCTGTTTGATGAAACTCAGGGCTGTATGCAACTCAGCTAAAGTCCAATTACTCTGTGTATCGTCTTGAAGTGAGTGTTGATTGATAACACTTAGGACTTTGTAGAGAGTGGCCTCGGCGCGCATACACTCTGCCTTGGTGAGTGATGCATCATTGAGCAGTTTTTCAATGCACAGAACTCGCACTAGCGTATGTGGATCAAGTTGTCCATCAACATTCGGCTTTGCAGTACTTATCAAGGTCGCAAGAGCTGTTTCAAAAAGAGAGTTTTTCTTAGTCATACCTTTTCTCCTATTTTTCCTATTCTCGTTCCACCATACTCTCCCCTTCCGCCTCTGGCAATATTGTGCAAGAATCAAAACAGACGCAGTACACTTTGTTGGAGGAAAAAATGTCTGAAAAAAAGACTATAACGATTGAAGAAATCAGATCAATAATGGAGCGGATTATAATCGAGGTACCGCAAGAGAAATTTTGTTCTTTTGTAGAGATAAATAAGGCGGAGATTGCACATGAAGTGCATGTGATACTGCTCCTTAATCCCGCATATCGTACAGTCATGACTGATATCGATCTTCAGCGCGCAGCACGGATCCTTGTCTGGCTTAAACACAACAGAGACCCTGATGATGGTTGGAAACGTCCACGTAAACCAAAGCCCGAGCCGCCACTTCCACAAGGAAACGGTGCCCGCAGAATTCTCGAGCCAGCATAAATCAAAACCGCCTCGTCTTCGCGAGGCGGCTTTTATTTGAGGGTTGAGTGAGTTATCTCCTTATGCAATACTAAAGGTAGACAAAAAGGAGAGTACATTTTGAAAACCAAACCCGCAGTACCACAGCAAGCATTTCCACCAGTTGAATGTGCCGGCATCTTCACACACACATTCACAGAAGCAGATTACAAGGAGCAGCTCTGTTTTGCACGAACATGCGAAGTGGAGCTACGTCGAGAACTCGAGATCGTGCGAATAGAAATCCCGGCGATTTTTCCTACCATTGCGAACAGCCGCTGGTTCGATGGAATGGTCGAAACGATTGCTCATGTGCGCGTGTGGGCGCGCTTCAAGAATGGTGACGATAGAAACCGTCGATTCACTCCAGATCTAGTACCGATACCAGCAGGTGGCGCAACACGCAAAACCCTCGA
>JAYVPP010000084.1:0-17354 GCA_043757305.1 Candidatus Kaiserbacteria bacterium | reverse complement strand
GATATCCCTCTGCAACAATGAGGGCCGTCGTAGGTCGGGGAATCGCAAAGGATATTTTGAGGAGGTAGGTGCTCACCACGGTCGTTGCAACAGAAACGAAAAAGAGCACAGCATACGATTGTTGTATGTAAAACAGAAACAGTGCGACACTTCCAATAATAAAGGCTATGGCGAATGGGTTTTCGAGTGCTTGGATGAACAAATATAAAGGCATGAAATAAATAATACCATGCAAAAACAGCACATACGTAAATAGTTTAAAGATACTTGACAGAGTATTTTAAATATGATATTATAAAAGAGTAAGCAATGTTGCTTATTGTTCCTTTCCATAGAGGTATGAAATGACAAAAAATACTTTTCCGCTCACGCAAGTTGCCTATGTTGACCAGCCAATAGCTTCGGGGATGTGGAAGTTTTCAGACCATGTGCCTTTGTATCGACTGAAGGCGATGGCTCGCGCATGGAGTATTGGTGCGAATAGTGAACGATACATTGACGTCCATATTCGTAAGTGTTCAACAAATCAGTACGGTATTGGTTTCAAGTATATTCTCCCTGAACCTACTTCTGGTGGGGGATGGCAGCGGGAGTATAAGAAATTTTTTCACAAGATAACCGATCAACTAAAGCGCGAATACGGCAATGACTTCGTTGGTTGGGATGTCTCTTCCAGCACATGCATTGTGAAGTAAACTCATTGCCACCTAACGTTAGCCGCCTGACTTCTGTCGGGCGGTTTTTATTGACCGATACTGTTTTTTCTGGTACTTTAGAAGCATATTGCGCCACACGCGCATTTTTATTTTGACCTTATTACATTAAAAATTACCTGAGTAGAGAGTATGGAAATCCGCAACATCGCGATCATCGCGCACGTAGACCACGGCAAGACGACCCTCACTGACGCCCTCATGCGCCAGACCGGGGCTGTGTCTGCTGACGACATGACAACGATGGACTCAAACTCTATCGAGCAAGAGCGCGGTATTACCATCTACGCAAAAAACGCTTCGGTACGTTTTAAGGATACAAAGATAAATATTATCGACACTCCAGGTCACGCAGACTTTGGCTCTGAGGTGGAGCGTGTACTCCGCTCCATCGACTCGGTACTCCTCGTGGTAGACGCTCAGGAAGGTCCTATGCCACAGACACGCTTCGTGCTGAAGAAGTCTCTTGAGCTCGGCCTTAAGCCAATCGTGGTACTCAACAAAATCGACAAGCCTGCAGCCGACCCAGCGCGTGCAGAAGAACAGGTGCTCGAGCTTTTCCTTGAGCTTGGCGCAAACGATGCGCAGGCGGATTTTCCCGTCATCTACGCTATTGGTCGCCAGGGCATTGCAAAGCGCAAGCTTACCGACGACTCAAAGGATCTCACACCGCTCCTCGACCTCGTACTCGAGCACGTTGAGGCTGCGTCACACGGACTTGAAAACAATCCGCTTCGCATGCAGGTGTTCAACCTCGGGTATGACAACTTCGTCGGACGTCTCGCTGTTGCGCGTATCTATGAAGGAAAGATTACTGAAAACCAGCAGATTTATGTAAAGAAGGCTGACGGCACCACCAAGGCAGTACGCATCACAAAGCTTCAGGCATTTGAAGGCATCACGCGTGCTGACGTGAAGGAGGCTATCGCTGGAGACATTGTGATGGTGGCAGGTATCGACGATATTTACATCGGTGACACCATCGGTGCATCAGCTGACGTTGAGCCACTTCCTACTATTGCAGTTGATGAACCAACCATTGCCCTTAACTTCCTCGTTAACAATTCGCCGTTTGCTGGCCGCGACGGTAAGTACGTCACGTCTCGCCAGATCCGTGAGCGTCTCGAGCGCGAGCTCGAGATCAACGTTGGTCTCAAGGTCGACTTCGAAGGCTCTTCCGGCGATTCATTCCGCGTACTCGGTCGCGGCGAGCTCCACGTTGCTATTCTCCTTGAGAACATGCGTCGTGAAGGTTTTGAAATGCAGGTATCACAGCCTCAGGTTATTGTGCGTGAAGTCGAAGGAAAGAAACATGAGCCGTTTGAAGAAGTTATCATCGACACTCCAAGCGAGTACCAGGGTACGATCATCGAGCGTCTTGGTCAGCGTGCATTCGTCATGAGTGACATGAAGATTAATGATGCATCAGTGCGCATTATCTTCGAAGGTCCGACACGCGGCCTCCTTGGTTACCGCGGACAGTTCGTTATCGACACAAAGGGCGAGGGCATTATGTCGTCTCGCGTGGTGGGCTTCCGTCCCTACGCAGGCGAGATTCGCAAGAAGGCTTCGGGCTCTATGGTCTCCATGGCAACAGGCAAGGCTCTCGGCTTCTCCCTCTTCAACCTCCAGGATCGCGGCACACTTTATATCGGACCTGCTACTGAGGTATACGAGGGTATGGTCATCGGCAACACTTCAAAGGGTGAAGAGATGCCAGTAAACCCTACCAAGGGCAAGCAGCTGACCAACATGCGCGCGTCTGGATCAGACGACGCTATCACGCTCGTCCCTGCATGGGAGCTCACCATTGAGCGCGGTCTTGAGGTTATGTCCGAAGACGAATATCTCGAAGTCACCCCAAAGTGTGTCCGCCTCCGCAAGCAGTATCTCACTGAGACTGAAAGGGCTAAAGCGAAGCGGTAAGTAATCGCCAACAAAATAACCGCCGCGTCCTCTAAAGGACGCGGCGGTTTGCGTTTTCCGAAGAAAAATTAAAGCTTTGCGGTGGATAGACCCGAAGCAATGGCAGCGCGCCGCTCGTTCGCTGTCATTTCACGCTTTGGTCTCGACTTTTCAAAATCGTTGCCCGCCCACTTCATTTCATTCAGTTTTTCCTCGTCTGTTCTATTGGCGATAATAGGGACACGATCATCGTTGAACAGATGATCCCATTTTCCGTTTGTCGTTAGATGTTTAAGTGTCATCTCAAGTATCTCCTGTTACACTCCAGCTAAAGTATAGCGCGAAGAAAGAGCTAAAGCGAAGCGATAAGTAAACACAAAAAACCGCAGCATCCCAAAGGGATACTGCGGTTTTTTTGATATATTACTTTATGAACACTGTAGTCACATTTAATCCTCTTTAGATTGTACTATGGAGATAGCATGAAATTAATAATCGCAATCGTTTCTGCAATCCTACTTGCGGGAGTGGTGCTCCTTGTGATGGTGGGCCCAACTGGGCTCACAGGGTTGTTTTCCTCACATAAAACTGCCTCTATAAGTGTCCATCCGATTGCACAATCTGAAAACCCGCCTGTTGTCGCATCGTCGATTGCCGCTCCCACCAAAACGCAAAAATTCCTACCAAAGGCGACTACTACCGAGAAAGTTGTTACAGATACACCAAAGCAACCATCTGCAAAAGTTTCTACCACAACTCCCAGCACCGTTCCGCAACCATCCGTTGTGACTTCAGAAGTAAACCCCGAGATTTATTTTCAAAAAGTAATCGCGCAGTATAGCGCTTTGGTGAGTGCTGAACTAAAAAATAAAAATATCTATCCACCAAATTCAACGAGTAGCTCTGTGGCAACTGTACTAAGCAGCGCATATGCACAACAATACACCGCTTTAGCTTTTAGTGTATTCAAGATTGAAGAATATAAAAGTTTATATGGTAGGTATCCACAAAATTTTATTCTAAAGATCTCAATGCCCTTAGTCACTACAGAATATGCCTTCACAAGAAGCGCTGATGGCAAAACTTTCAAACTTTGTCAGAGCAGTTGTATTGATTCAAAAAACGGTATTGATTTTCAATCATTCGATAAAGTACTCATGAATGTTGAAAATATTCAGAATCTCTTCAATCAAAAATGGATTATTCAGTCAAATTTGCAAGCCAGAGATGAAATTATAATGTCGTCCCTAAAGAATATTCGAGTAGAAGCAGAACTAAAATATGATGCAAACAAAAGTTCATATGCAGGGGTGTGCGTAAGCACATCGCTAAATAATGCGCGACAAGCGGCTCTTGCTCCAGAGAAAGTCATATGTTCAGATTCGGCGAATGCAGCTGCGGCTGAAGCATACCTACCGTTCAGAGAAGCATACTTTTGTGTGGATACTACGGGTCATTATGCTGAGTCAGCGAAGTCAAAGGGAGCTGGAGCGCTTGCGTGTCCGCAATAATTTTTTCCCCCACGACTATACCTGTGATTTGGGATAAGTCAAAGCAGGGAATGGGGCGCTATACTGTATGTCTATGGATCAAGAATTAAAAATGCGCCTCGACGCGCAAGATGCACAGCTCGCTGCTATTTATAAGTCAGTAGAGGGAACACGAAAATATTTCAAGTGGACTATGATCATCACGGTCGTTTTGTTTATACTGCCGCTTATCGGCGTACTCTTTGCCATTCCATCATTTCTTGGCGCAGTCGCACCAGATGTCAGTGGGCTCCAGGGTCTCTAAAAACTAGTGAACTTCCCCTCCATGACATATCTTGAGCCTTCGCGAGACCGAACGCCTCTGTTGGTACAATAAACGTCGGAGCGGGTGAGAAGATATGTCATGGAGGGGAAGTCAAACTAATCTGAAAGAATATCGCGTGGGAAGCGTCAAAGACTATATGAGACAATTTTTTGCAGTGTGTGCCGTTATGGTCTTTTTTGCGCTAGGTACTGTAGAGGTGGTCGAGGCAAAAAGTCGACCGCTCAGCGTAGCAGGCTGGATACCGTATTGGGCAGGAGAGGGCGGCATTGCTGATGCCCGCGCGCATCTGTCTAAGCTCAGTACCATCTACCCGTTTGTCTTTACCGTGAAGGATAACGGTACGCTCAAAGACCAAGGAAACTTGGGGAGTGATTCTTGGCAAAACCTTTTTGAACGCGCTCGCGATAAACATGTGGCGATTATTCCTACGATCACCACAGGAAATGGTGCGCAGATAGAAAAGATAATCGGCTCTGCAGATGCTCGTACTGCCCACATCGCAAATATTATTGCGATGGTACAAGACGGCAACTACGATGGTGTCGACATCGACTATGAAAACAGAACAAAAAATTCTATTGATGATTTTTCTGCGTTTCTTACGGAGCTTAAAAAAGGACTCGGTAATAAGACGCTCGTCTGTACTATCGAGCCTCGTACACCACCTGATTCACTCTGGAAAGTGATACCATCGCCTCTTCCATATTCTAATGACTACACGGTTATTGCGAAAGTATGTGACGTGGTCCAGGTCATGGCATACGACCAGCAGCGCGCAGATATGAAGCTAAACAGCGCACGTGTCGGCCTCCCGTACTATCCAAATGCTGACACTGCGTGGGTAGATAAGGTGGTCAAGAACACCCTTAAGAGTATTCCAAAAGAAAAGCTTTCGCTCGGCATCGCTACCTATGGCCGTAATGTCACCCTCACTGTTTCGCCACAGTGGTTTCAATCGTACACACTCGTGGGTTCTATAAATCAAGAAGATGCGTTTTCAATTGCGTCTGATACCGCGGCAGTTGCAAGTAGAAACGCAGCAGGCGAGCAGGCGCTTACGTACTTTCCTAAAGATATGCCTACCAAACTCGCGAAAGCTATTTCTGCAGAACGTGTTGCCCGAGGAACTCCAAAGGGAATGAAAGTGGCACTCCAGGCACTCGCATACGCAAATAGAACAGGGAAGACTATTCAAGTGCGGATGGCTTCGTGGTCAGATGCTGATGCTGCTTCTGAAAAAGTGGCCCTCGCACAGAAATATCACCTTGCAGGTGTCGCGCTCTTTAAGCTCGATGGAAAAGAAGATCAGCGTGTGTGGAATCTGTTCTAGGCCTGGCTCAGCTACGAGATGGTGAGTTCGCAGTCAAAGTGTTTCACTTGGCTTTGCAGAAGCGCCGTCACGGCTTCGGGTGAAGTGGTGTAAACGTGTACTTCTTGGCGTGAAGCGTTGTCCCGCACCGCAAGGAGAAGTCCGCCGGTACGCGCGGTCACTTTCACTCGCCTGCGCCCACGAACTGTTGTAAGACCAGCATTGATAAAGCCGGGAGCGATTTTCGTAACGGAAGGATGTTTATGTACAACATCACATACAAGCACTGCAAGTGGTACCAGTGTCGTGTGGTTGCCGCCATACCGTTTACCACTCCGGGAGGTTTTTTTCGACATAGCTGCATAGTAGCGCACTCCGTGTCGAATAAATAATCTATACTTCTCACCCACGCGACATATTTTGCACACGCTCCGGCGTTTGCTTGACGACCTCAAGCACTTCTACCTCGTGGATGTGCAAAATATGCCGCGAGGGTGAGCTGAAAACTTTAAACCGCAGTGGCAACAAAAGACCCTCCTGCACGTGGCAAGAGGGTTTTATCAATGTGTCTGTTCAAAAGCGGCTCGAAGCACGAGAAGTGCAATGAGTTTCTTTTGATCAGCGGAGGCCACACATTGGACTCCGTCTTGGTGGTTGCTGCAAAAAGGCAAGAGGCGAACTTGCTTCGGTTGCGTTGTAAGCGGTGACGCAACCTGAGTAAGTAGCATCTGCTTTTCTACAGCTGGATCAGCTTGGGGGATAGTAGCAAATGCTAGTAAACCGAAAGCTAGACTGATAAGAGCTCGTATTTTCAACTTGTAAATCCTTTGATTGTTGACTCTAAAGCTTGTGACGCTACAGAGTGGTTTTTCTTACTAGCATTCAATAATGAATAATGGATGCTCAGGCATGCTGTAGCTTCTCCAGTAGGCGAGACGAGAATGCCGTTGTTGCTATTGACGCAGCGACCAGCTTTGGATCGCACGCGGCACAATGTAGTGTGTGATGTACAATCCTTGAAAATGGGCGTTGTATGGCTTGCGAGTTTGCGATTATGTCTGTCGCAACGTCGCATAGTTTTGTTTCCTGTTTCATCTTTCTCTCCCTTATCAATATGAACGTCTGCGCTATATAACCACACGAAGTATGAAAAAGCTACAGGGAGACCAATATATAACTATTCTCGCGTGAAATATTTTGAGCCTTAGTGGGAACAAACGCTCTTAGTGGTGTAGCAGACGTCGGAGCGGGTGAGAAATATGTCACGCGAGAATAGTTGCAACTCACGCGCGATTTTTGAGGGCGTTTTTGACCGTCTCAGGGTCGGCATATTCAAGCTCGCTGCCCGTCGAGAGACCGCGACCGAGTATGGAAATCCGCAGTTTTCCTGCATCAACGTGTAGTGCCAAAAGCGACTCCACATAGCGAGTGGTGTTTTCACCATCAGGGTTTACTGAAAAAGCTAGTATAACTTCTTCCAGTCCTTCACTGAGACGCTCCTCTGCGATTGCCTTCAGAGCACCACCGCGAAGGCGTTTTGTATCAGCGTCCGTCATGAGTGGCACAGTGCCTCCGAGGACAAAAAAATATCCGCGATACACACCCGACTTTTCGATGGAGCGGATGTCACTGTCCCGCTCGACAACCATCATGAGAGAAGTATCGCGCGTAGTATCCGCACATACTTCGCAGAGAAACTTCGGATCGTTATTCGTATGAAAACGAAAACAACGCGGACACTCATATACAGAATCCTTCACCGATGAAATGAGCGATGCGAGACGCTCAACTTCTGCTTTTGGTTCTGTGAGTAAATGAAATACAAAACGGCGCGCTTGACGTGGCCCTATACCGGGGAAGCGTTCAAAATATTCTGTAAGACGATCAATAGTAGACATATACGTATATGCTTAGAAATCTTCGTCAGCGGAAGCACTTGCTGATATTGCATCATAGCCAGAGTTCGTGTCGATTGGGAGGAAGGTCGCGCGTTTTTCATCGAAGTAGAGCTCGATCTTTCCGGTCGGGCCGTTACGGTGTTTCTCTATCATGATCTCAGCGATATTTGGTCGGTCTGACTCTTTGTCTTTATTCATTTTGTCTTCACGATGAATGAACATAACGACGTCAGCGTCTTGTTCGATAGATCCTGAGTCACGAAGGTCAGAAAGGCGAGGCTTGCCACCGCGCTGCTCGACGGCACGCGAAAGCTGTGAGAGGGCAATAACCGGCACTTCGAGCTCGCGCGCAAGGTTTTTAAGCGAGCGAGAGATCTCGGTCACTTGTTGCACTATGTTGTCAGAGTTACGGCTCTGGGTCGGTACCATGAGCTGGAGATAGTCCACCACGATAAGCCCCAGTCCATGTTCATTTTTAAGGCGACGCGCCGCAGAGCGCATTTTGAGGATGTTATTACCTGGCTGATCGTCGATGAAAATAGGTGCTTCACCCAAGCGGCCAAGGGCTTCTTGCACGAGTGCAAACTCTTCGTCAGTCGAAAGGCGGCCAGTACGAAGCTTCCATGCGTCTACTTTTGCTTCTGCTGCGACCATGCGGTCGACGAGCTGCTGCGTACTCATTTCGAGAGAAAAAATACCGACAGGGACATTGTATTTTGTCGACGCATGTCGTGCAAAGTCGAGCGCGAGCGATGTCTTTCCCATAGAGGGGCGCGCCGCGAGAATGACGAGGTCAGACTTTTGAAAACCAGCGAGTAGGTTATCGAGCGCCGCATACCCGCTACGAACACCGCGGATTTCGTCCTTTGTATTGTGGAGGTGCTCGAGGCGTGTCCACGCTTCGCCGAGCGAGTCTTTGATGGCGATAAACTTTTGCGCAGTTGGTGACTGTGTTACTTGATAGATTTTTTTCTCCGCACTGTCGAGTGCTTCGTCGACATTTTCAGGGTTTGAAAAACCAATTTCAGCAATGTCCTGGCCGGCGTTGATGAGGTTGCGGAGCGTCGACTTCTGCTCCACAACACTCGCATAGTAGCTTGCGTTACTTGCTGCAGGGACGTTTTCGATGAGCTCGGTCACATAGCTTGCGCCACCGACACGGTCGAGTGAACTTTTTTCCGTAAGGCTATGTGTTACAGAAAGGAGGTCGATAGGGTTACCTTTTGAAAAAATAGAAAGAATCGCGCGATAGATTTCGCGATGCTTTTCTGCATAGAATGACTCCGGGAAAATGACCGTCGAGATGTCGTGCATACTTTCAGGGCGAAGCATGATGGCACCGAGAAGTGCACGCTCAGCGTCTGTCGACTGCGGTGGAGTGCGGAGCTTAGTGAGAGGTTGATCTGCCATAGTGAAGCACATTGTAGCACGCACGCATGTACTGACCGCCAGAGTGAAAATAGGGGAGAAACGGTGGAGAAACTGGGGAGTACGCAAATATTGCTAAAATATAAATAAGTGGTATAATGAATGAGTAATGAGATCTTTGGGAGGTGTTAAATGTGGTCTGTAATTAACTATATTTGGGAAGTTATGGCGCCGAAAACAACGTTTGACGTTGTAATGGGAAGTGCGCTTTTGTTGGTAGCGTTACTCAGTGTTGGTTATTTGATCAACAATGATATTCGGACTCGCTCGGCAAAGCGAGCGCAACTACGAAAGAAACAACGATATGCGTTTGAAAGGCAAGAACGCAGCGTCGTTGACGCCGCGCGATTCTTTGAAGGGCAGTCACAGGGGGAGGATCAAGATGTCATTATCTGATTCGGATATGACCGTTCTGTCGGTGATTTGGCTCATCAGTGCTTTGTTCGTCTGTGTTAAAGTTATTGAGACTTTTTGCATATGGATTACGTATTTGTATGAGCAGTGTATTATTGTCGACTCGCAAACCACAAAGATTGGTTTTCATTTGCACACCAAGGTGTACTACCGACATGGTGTAGGCTGTGAGAGAGTTGTGGATGGCCACAAACGCGTCATTAGCACTCGTCCGTTTCGTTGGGAACGCGCAGTGAATGGAGAAATTCATGAGGTAGAACAATAAAAACCCCGAGGAACTTTTTGAAAAAAGTTCCTCGGGGTTTTCTGTATTGGTATATCTCACACCTTCGTCACACGAGGTCCTTCGGGCGTATCTTCAACAAGGTACCCAAGAAGGTTGACTGCTTTTCGTGCTTCATCTGCTCTATCCCATGCTTTTTCTTTTCGCGCATCTTCGCGTGCTTCGAGAAGCTCCTGCACATCCTGTGGGAGTTCTTCCACAGTCACGACACCAAGGGTTTTGAGTGCAGCGTCGAGCGGATCGGAAAGTCCGATGCCAAGGAGTGCATCCATTTTTTTAATTGTTGCCACTTTATCCTTTGCAGAAAGCGCTTTGTCTCCCACGACAGCCCAAAGTGTAGCGAGTGCCTTTGGTGTATCAAGATCATCTGAAACCGCAGCTATACACTGCTCCCAATATATCTCTGATACCTTTCCACCTTTTGCCGCTTTCCATTCTTCATACATATGACGACGGAGACGGAACCATGCCTGCCTCGCACCATCAAGCGCTTCAAACGTGAAGTTGAGCGGAGTGCGGTAATGGCCACCAAGGAGCCAGTAGCGATATACGAGCGGGTGGTACCCACGTTCGCGGAGTTGTGAAAGACGAATACCGTTGCCAAGCGACTTCGAGATCTTACTGTTGTCGATACGAATGAACTCGTTATGCATCCAGTATTTCACGTATGGCGTCTTTTTTGTCGCCGATTCAGCTTGAGCTATCTCACCGTTGTGGTGGGTGGGAATGAGGTCGATGCCGCCGGTGTGAATGTCGATTTGCTTTCCAAGTGTCGCAAACGCCATCGCAGTGCATTCTATGTGCCAGCCAGGGAAACCAGTACCCCACGGGCTTTTCCAACCAAGCTCTCCCTTTTTCCAGACTGCAAAATCAGCAGGGTTACGTTTCGCACTGTTGATCTCGACGCGAGCGCCGCTTTTGAGGTGTACGAGGTCGATGTCACCAAGCTTTCCATACTGCGGAAACTTTGCGATGTCGAAATAGACACCGTCAGATGTTTCATAAGTATAGCCTTTTTCGACAAGAGTCTTTATGAGGGCTACTTCTTTTACAATATATTTACTCGCTGGTGCGTAGGTGGTGGGAGCAAGGTTGCCGAGTGCGTCCATGTCACTTTTAAACGACGCACTATACACCTCTGCTATTTCTGCCATTGCTTGCATCGTTATCGGCTTTCCCGCACGTTTGAGTGCAAGCGACATTTTATCTTCACCTGCATCGCCGTCGTCTGAAAGATGGCCAAAGTCAGTGAGGTTTATTGTGTGTTGGATTTTATATCCGTGTGCAATGAGCACACGCTTCACAAGGTCCGCCATAACAAACGAGCGAAGGTTCCCGATGTGTACATGGTCATAGACGGTAGGACCGCAGGAGTACATAAGCACCGTAGGACGCTTGATAGGAGAAAATACCTCTTTCGATTTTGAAAGGGTGTTGTGAAAGACAAGCGGCACTGACTGTTTTTTTCTTCGAAAAAGCATGGTGGTATGGCAGACTTTGGCAGACTATGGCAGATAAGACACTAGAACCATCTTCGATACTTGAAGTAACTAAAGAAGAGAAGTGCTACACAAACCATAATACTGATAATTATATAAAAGTCATATCGGTTGCCGATTATCGGTATATTCTGAGCATTCATACCAAATATTGAGGACATAAGCGTGAGAGGGTATGTAATGAACGCGATGATAGTCAAAATCTTCATCACCTCACCTTCTTTGGTAGACACTAGGGCGTGGTTTGTCTCGCGGAGCTCAGTAGTCGACTCAGTGAGTGACACGAGGCGCCGCATGAGATGCTCGTAGTGTTCATGGAGCGGTTCAAGATGCGCAGCAAACGACGTTCCAAAGATGGTCAGAAAGTGCGGACGCGCATCACTCAGCACATCGCCATGTGCGACGAGTGCTTGTTTAAACGCGATAAGTTTGCGTGATACTTTTGAAATCTCGAGCACCATTTCTTTTTCGTGCTCACGAAAAATCTCGTGTTCGATACTTTCTATCTGATCTTCAAGATAATCGAGTTTTTTTCCAAGTGCATCGTAGAGAGTATTCATAAGCGACACAAAGAGATGCCCGCCATGATTTTTTTGTGCCTTACCAATGAGCGAGACTACCTCGAACTCTTTTTTAAATGCATGAAAAGCGGTAATGCTTTCGTAATGCGCTGTCACCAGTGCTTCTTTGGTGATAAAAAACTTTATATCGTGTGGGCGCTCAATGTCGGTACGCTTTACGACAGGGTAATCAATGCTTATCTTGAGCGCTTTTCCCGATACATATACCGAGGAGCGGGGGGTAGGAGTGGTGATATCGCCCATGAAAGCAAGGGGAATTTTCGTCTCGAGCATTATCTCGCGTGCCTCCTCGGCGGTTGGTTTTTCAAGATCTATCCAGGAGTACGCCCCCTGTGTGAACCGTTCTATCATTGTATGTATAGTGTATCACCGCGCCGCAGACATTTTTTGTGTTTTCACCACCATGTGAGATAATTCCGTGGACAATCAGATTAAAAATAAGTGACAGATTTTCGACACCGTCGCGTACTAGAAGATGAGTATCACAGCATACATTGAGAATAAGAATAGAAACAAGAATATATGGATGAACACATCACGACACCACCAACCCTAGTAAAACAAGAAAAAATGCCAGCCCCGTTTTTCGGTATTGCGCTAGCACTGCTACTTGCAACTGCTGCATTTTTCTCTGGCATTCAAGTGGGTACGTATCGTGCACCGCATGTGCAAAATGAAGCGTCTCTCGGAAGTCTCTTTGCTTCAAAGTCGCAAAAGGATAATATCGATATGGCAGAGTTCTGGCGTGTCTGGGATCTGCTCGGTAAAAAGTTTGTATCGTCCACCACGACTGCTCCTGCAACAGCTCAGAAAAAGATCGACGGTGCTATCGCAGGTATGGTGAGTGCCTTGGGCGACCCTTACACCGTATACTTCCCAAAGGCTGACGCGGAAGTCTTCAACGCAGACATTGCGGGCAACTTCTCCGGCGTAGGTATGGAGATCGGTATTCAAAAAGATATTCTCACTGTTATTGCACCACTTCCAGATTCTCCTGCAGAAAAAGCCGGTGTTCGTATTGGTGACATGCTCGTAAAGATCGACGGGTCTTCTACGGAGGCCATGGCAGTAGACCAAGCGGTCAAGAAAATTCGTGGTGAGAAGGGGACGAAAGTAAAGCTCACTATCGCTCGACCGGGCGCAAAGGATTTCATAGATCTCGATGTAGTTCGGGATACTATCAACATTCCGTCGTCGAAGGTTGAAGAAAAAAATGGTGTGTACATTGTTCACCTCTATAACTTCTCGGCACAGTCTGAACAAAACATGGAAAAAGCGCTTCGTGGTTTCATGACGAGTGGAAAAAACAAGCTCGTCATCGACCTCCGCGGCAACCCTGGTGGTTACCTCCAAAGCGCAGTAAAGATCGCAAGCTACTTCCTGCCAGTGGGCAAGGTGGTGGTGCGTGAGAGCTATGGTCCAAATATTCCTGAGGACATCTACCGTAGCGAAGGTCGTGATCTCCATCCGTATCGCGACTTCAAGACCGTGGTGCTCATCGACAAGGGTTCGGCGTCGGCGTCTGAGATCCTCGCTGGAGCCCTCCATGAGCAGGGTGTTGCGACACTCATTGGTAACACTTCGTTTGGAAAGGGTTCAGTGCAGGAGCTTGTACAGCTCGACAGCGGTGCGTCTCTCAAAGTCACCATCGCTCGCTGGCTTACTCCAAACGGTCACTCTATCTCACACAGCGGCCTCGACCCAGATATAAAGGTAGACGTCACAGAGGATGACCGCAAGAATGCCAAGGATCCTCAGCTCGACGCAGCAATCCAGTTCTTGAACAAGTAGATACAAGAGATAATCACACACAATAAAAAAAGCCGCATGTATTCTCATGCGGCTTTTGTGTTTGCTATATCTGTGAGAGCACTTCATCGTCAGCGACAAAGTGGGTATATATTTCTCTGTCTTCCTGCCAATTGGTAGCAACCTCTACAGATTGACTGCACGTTGCTGAGCGGATTTTCCCACCCCAGGCTGGGTGTTGCAACTTCCGAAGCGCTCTCGATTCTATTATTCGAATCCTATCCCCGCTCAGATTGAGCTGTTCGCCAATACTTTCCAATGTCATATCACGTGGCAAATTAATGCCAAAACGCATTCGGAGGACACGCTCTTCACGTGGAGTGAGCTTCAGAAGTGCAGCATAAAGCATGCCGCGAGCCTCGTTCGCTTCGCACTCGATTTCGAGCTTCGCGCGAGGCGCATTGTGGAAAAAGGTTTGCATTTCCGCAAAACTTATCTCTGCACGAACGCGGTTTCGCGCAATCGCACGCCGCTGCTGCACGTCACTAAAGAGATCCTCTGGTAAGCAGTAGAAGAAATCAGCAATCCTTACCGCTGCAGGAAGCCATTCATCGTTTTTCTCTTTTCGTGCCGCGAGCTTCATATTAATGAAGTCGTACACGACCGTAATGGTCACCCCGGTACCCTCTGCTAGCTGCTTTACGCTGATACCAGCTTTCTTCATAGCAGTCAGGATGCGGTTATTCCGCACCCGGATTTCGACATTTATGTCTTTTGTGGTCTGAAGTGTTTTGGCAATGTCGTCCATTTTGTCCCCTTGTTGATTGAAAAGAACCGTCCACGGTCCACTAATAACATTATAATATTTATTATTGAAAAGTCAAGTTTTGAAAAACTGCTCTGTTCCGCTATCATAGGGAAGCTATGAAAGTCATTTTGCTTAAAGACGTACCGCGCATCGGAAGGAAAAACCAAGTGATGGATGTACCCGACGGCCACGCCCAAAACTTTCTCATCCCGCGTAAGCTCGCCCTCCGGGCAACTCCAGACGCCCTTAAGCGCTTAGAATCCCAAAATGCAAAGCTAGCCCTTGGCAAAGCAGAGTCCGAGCACGCTTTTAAAGACGCCCTCAAACACGCAAGCGAAGCCGAAGCGACCGTGGCTTCTGGCGCCAACAAAGAGGGAGGTCTCTACAAAGCTGTCACCGTAAAAGAAATCATTGTGGCGTTTAAAGAGAAAGGAGTGGTCTTTGATGAACACGACATGCATATCGAGACTCCGATAAAGTCGCTTGGTGTACACACAGTTCATCTCACACACGGTACACACACAGGTGTTGTGTCGTTTACCGTTATTCCTGCATAATAGACCTCTATGACTGACTACAAAAATATTATCGTTACCTTTTTTGCCACTGTTATTCTCATCGCAGGTCTTGCATCATTTGTGGCATATCAAAATGGTGAGCTCTCACGCCTCAAGGCCGTCGATAAATACGCAGACGTAAAGATTCCTGAAGCACCGACTGACAAAACAAAGACCGATACACCCGCAACCCCCGACCAAGCCGCACAGCCGACAGCAGCCACTACCAATAACCCTTCTAATACAAACACTATGCCTCAAACCAACCCACAGATTACTCTCAATACCTCAAAGGGAGCCATCACCCTCGAACTTTTTGCCGACAAGATGCCTATCACCGAAGGCAACTTCCTAAAGCTTGCAAAAGAAGGCTTCTACGATGGCACAAAGTTTCATCGGGTGATTGAAGGCTTCATGGTTCAGGGAGGCGACCCAAACACAAAGACCGCTGACACTTCACGCTACGGTACTGGTGGTCCAGGCTACGCTATCAAGGATGAGTTCGACACGAGCCTTTCAAACGCTCGCGGTACTATCTCGATGGCAAACTCTGGTCCAAACACAGGTGGTAGTCAGTTTTTCATCAACACCGTCGACAATACGTTCCTCGACGGCAAGCACCCAGTCTTTGGCAAGGTTATTGCAGGCATGGACATCGTCGATGCAATCTCAAAGGTTCCTCGTGACGCTCGCGACCTGCCACTTGACCCAGTTATTGTGTCGAAGGTAGATGTGAAGGAGGGGCAGTAAAGCTTTTTTACAAATGAGAAAACCGCCTCGATGATACGAGGCGGTTTTTGTTTTGGCCGCTACTGCAATGTACGTTCGCGAAGAGGGAATAAGGGTGGACTGTCAGGAATTTTCATTTCTGATAGGTAAGGTTCGGGATATAAAATCGTCACGAGAGATTGTGTTTTGACCCGCTTATGCAACAGAATCATCCCCGTAAAGATCTTGTCGACAAAATGCAATGTTTCTCTTTGCATAGATGGCATAGCTTGCACCAAGCGCCGCAACCATAGCTGAGGGTGTGTTCTTGAAGGTCTAAACCCAGGCTGGAACCCTACATAAAGTGAAGCGCTAGGGTCTCCCATAAATGCCCAGGCAGCTTCAAGTTTAGACGTTTGCAATCCCATCGCCATCTTGAGCTTTGCAATATGCCCGAGTGGATCGTCGATTGAACTGCTGCCAATTTCCATCAGTATATTTCCCGACTCATCCGGAACGCCCATGAATTGTGCGAGTGACGCTAGCCCAGAATGGCCTCTCTGAGTAAATGCTCTGATATTTTGAGCACGTACCCTCCGAAGATGTTTTTTGCTTGTTTCCACTATATTATCCTCAAGTGTTCAAATCTGTACGGATACTAGCAAAGCAAGGAGTATGTTGCAAATATCATTTACAAAAGTCGCTCCGTATTCTCGGAGCGACTTTTGTTTGATGGGGAAGTGATGCGACTACTTCGCAGTCACGTGTGCAACTTTTTTGACCATCGACTTGCCGTCGAAGCCCTTTGTAGACTTTGTGGTGAAAGACACAATACCAGGCTTTGCAGCGAAAAGAGTGTGGTCCTTGCCGATAGAAACGTTCTTTCCTGCGAGGATCTTTGTACCGCGCTGACGCACGATAACTTCACTCAACTTCACGTAAGTGCCATCTGAGCGCTTAACGCCAAGGTATTTTGGATTTGAATCTCGTAGATTTTTAGCTGTACCTCCTGCTTTTTTAGTTGCCATATGGTCCTTATTTCTGCTATATAATGATGGTTGTGAGTATAAAAGAAAAACTACTAAAAATCAAGTCCCTCATAGCTCCTATCCTTGAAAAGGAGTCGTATTTTATCGTTGCACTCCTGGTACTTGTAAGTGGAGGAGCGTTTGCTGCTGGTCGGATGACACCATCTACTCCTACGTCTTCGAAGGGTGCGCTCGCACTCCATCCGACCATGCGTACGCTGCCTAGCGGCGCAAGCAGCACTCCACAAGGCGATACTGCTACTTCTAGCACTAGCGAAGCGAAGCCCACCCCAGCAGCAGCTTCTGTGGGGACCGCAGAAGCAAAAGGTCTCTACGTAGGCTCAAGGAAAGGTACCAAATACCACTTGCCAACGTGTCCTGGTGCAAAGCATATCTCTGATACAAACAAAGTCTGGTTCACTTCAAAGCAAGATGCTACTTCAAAAGGATACATGCCCGCGAGCAACTGCAAAGGGATGTAGCAACTAGTAGCAAACCACTCCCATGGCATATTTGGAACCTTCGCGGGATCGAACGCCTAAAATAGTAGTGCGAACGTCGAAGCGTGTGAAAAATATGTCATGGGGTGGGCGGTAGCTGCAGGTAATATAGGAACAAGGAGGTAAAGCCCCGGCCACAAAAGCTTCGCTTTTGTGGCC
>JAYVPP010000083.1:0-17396 GCA_043757305.1 Candidatus Kaiserbacteria bacterium | reverse complement strand
GGGTCACGCACAAATACGTACTGGTCGATTGTACCCTCTCTCTCGAGACGCGCGCGCAAAAGCTCTATCTGGGTATCTTTTCCAGCACCATCACCTCCTTCAAATACAATAAATTTTCCATTACTCATGGCTTCATAATGCCAGATATCTCACTTTCGGCAAAACCACATCGTCTTTGCATATTTTGTACTAATCACGTAGAGTACCACACAGAAATCAACCACTGTTCCAAGGAGATTAAATATGCAAAGTGGCAACATAAGTGCTACCACACTGATACGGCAGATGTTTAGCCCCAACTTGGGATCGATGCTCTCGCTTGAAAGTCTACCTCCAAAACTTCAAGAAATTGAACGTAAATACCTACTCGGCGAAGGAGTAAAGTCTACTCGTGCACACGCGGGATTTATTGCTAAGATCGGCATTTTTCTTGAAAAGAAACGCGAATTGCCGATTATCTTGAGTACAGAGTTTGTTGGTATTGATGAGTACTACATCATCAGAATCAACGGCACACGGCTCACGTTCAGACTTCGCATGGGTGCTAATAGACCCCTTGAACTCGGAGTCAAATTTGCAATTGCACGCAAAGGAAATGAGCATCGGGGAGAGATTCCGCTGAAAATCTCGGAAAACAAACCGGAAACGGTACGTTTTCTACTCAGTGTACTCGCGCACACTGACCCGAAAGCGCAGGTCTTTGCAATCACACAACGAGGTATTATCTGGCATATAGAAGATCCGCGGGGTATCCTCGAAGTTGTGTGCTACACAGTCGAGCGTGCAAATGATGCCTCGGAACCTAGGGTGTTTGGAGAGCTCGAGGCAATCAAATGGAAGGACGCGGAGACAGCGCTCGCGCTCGTGTGTACGTACGAGAAAATTTTCAGACTGCAAGGCGTACGCTGCCGGAAGAGCATCGCAGAACTGTACGCGCACTAAACCAACACATCAGGCACAGGATGCGCAAGGCAGAGGTTTCGGATTTCATCCTTAATCTCTGCCTTTTTTGTTGCGTTGTCTTTATTACGAAGTGTGTCGATCATGAGCTCCGCAATACGTGCTGCATCTTTTTCCATCATGTTGCGCGTAGTCATTGCCGGTGTGCCGAAGCGAATACCTGAAGGGTCCATCGGAGTACGCGTATCATTTGCAATAGAATTCATGTTGAGCGAAAGTCCCACTTCATCGAGTACCGTTTGTGCCTCTTTGCCTGGGACGCCGAGCGAGCCGAAGACGTCTGCGAGAATGAGGTGGTTTGAGGTACCGCCAGTGAGCATACGGACATTTTCACGACGAAATACTTCTTCCATTGCTTTGGCGTTTTTCAAAATCTGTTCAGTGTAGGTGTGGAATGCTGGTGAGAGCGCTTCGCCAAACGCCACAGCCTTTGCCGCAACATGGTTCATATGTGGACCACCTTGAAGCCCTGGAAATACTGCCTTGTCTATTTTCTTTGCGTACTCATCGTTCTCGCGTGTCAGTATCAGACCGCCGCGTGGACCACGAAGTGTTTTGTGCGTAGTGGTCGTGATGACATCAAAGCCGTCATCGAATGGATTGCGTGCCGACTTCCCTGCAATGAGCCCGGCGATGTGCGCCATATCCGCCACTGTAATAGCACCGACCTCTTTTGCAATATCCACAAACTTTTTATAGTCGAGCTCGCGCGGGTACGCAGAAAATCCTGCCAAAATCATCTTTGGCTTCTCTCGAAGTGCAGTCGCGCGTAGTTCGTCGAAGTCTATCTCACCAGTCTCGATATCCTTCATCTTGTAACGAACGAAGTTGAACACCTTTGCAATAGAAGTCACCGGGTGTCCGTGTGTGAGGTGACCGCCATGCGAAAGATCCATGCCGAGCACAGTATCGCCTGGCGCTAGAAGTGCAAAATACATAGCGACGTTTGCGGGCGCACCCGAAAGCGGCTGCACGTTTGCAAACTTCGCATTAAAGAGCTGCTTCGCACGCTCTTGCGCGATGATTTCTACTTGGTCGGTGTACTCCTGCCCGCCGTAGTAGCGACGGCCCGGATACCCTTCAGAATATTTGTTCGTGAAGACGGAGCCGTTGGCTTCGCGCACTGCGCGAGAGACATAATTTTCGCTTGGTACCAGCTCAAGCCCTTCTTGTTCACGCCTCTCTTCGCCGACGAGTGTCGCAAAGACTTCTTTGTCCTGGGCTTCGATAGATGCGTATTCTTTTTCTGGAGTATTCATGAGTTGAAAAATTAAATAACAATATTTGTAAGATTCGTACCCCGCAAAATGCCGAGGGGTGAATATTTAATTTTTTCGTAGCTAGATCATACTTTTAATTATAGCAAAGCTTTTGCAGGCAATCGAGCAGGTCTCTGCTCACCCAAAAAGCTTATTCTTAAGCGATTTAAGCACTATTTGGTTGAATTCCTTTCTAAGCTCTGAATGCCGAGTGATACTATGGGGTGCGTTTTTCATAACGACGTACTCTAAGTTGCACTGCGCGGCATTTTTATAGTTTAAAAGTGTCTGGTGAGGAATGACCTCATCTTTCTCCGACTCAACGAGGAGAATACTACCTTTAAATGAGTGAATCGAACGTAGAGCATCAGTCGTATCCCACGCTCGCACCGACTGTCGCCACTCTATGCTGTCAGGTGATAGCAGCTTTGATTCAGTAAACCCCAAGTCGGGATAATCTGCTGGTACCCGAAGCACTACCCACGAAAGATTCCTCTGTGCAGTAAGTAGTGCTGCGAGATACCCGCCAAAACTCGAACCGATGACTCCTACATGTTTTTTATCAACGCCTGGCTGTGACACGAGGAAATCGTATGCTGCAAGGACATCATCTAAGAAATTCTTTCGAGAAAATAATTCGAGATTCCCGCCAGTTTTTCCGTGACCGCGCAAGTCAACTGTAAGACAAACTGCGTCTAATTCTTGAGAAAGTATTTCTGCTGTTTCATACATGCGGTCTTGAGCACTTGTCCACCCATGAACAAGAAGTACTCCTAGTTTACTGCTAGAGCTATTCGAAGAAAATATTGTTCCGCACAATATTCCAGAACCGGAAGTGATTTGAACTTCTTTCATGATGTTTCCAATAGCTACTGATGCAGATCCTTATTGAAGCCACCGGCCACCGTGAGTTCTGCCTTGATGGCCGCATGCGGCTCATAGCCCTCGAGTGTGACATGCTCGGTCTTGAAGGTTTCAAGTGAATCAAAGCCACCCTCAAGCACCAGCTTTGGAAACGGCTTTGGCACACGAGCAAGCTGTTCCTTCGCCTGCTCGATATGGTTTTCATATATATGTACGTCACCGAAAGTATGGATGAACTCTCCTGACTCACGTCCGAGAATCTTCGCAATCACTGCGGTGAGAAGCGCGTAGCTTGCGATATTAAACGGTACACCAAGGAAAATATCTGCGGAGCGTTGGTAAAGCTGGAGGCACACACGTCCGTCCTTAATGTTCACTTGGTACATATTGTGGCAGATGGGGAAACGACACGCTTTGCCTGGCGCAGCCATGGAGTAGAGGTACTCGGGATTCCACGATGACACAATGGTATTGTGCGCATCAGGATCTTTGGTGAGCTCATCAATTACCCATGCAAGCTGGTCGACGGTGCGGCCATCACCTGCTGGCCATCTTCGCCACAGCTCTCCATAAATATGTGGAAGCTCCCCGTGCGCTGCGGCGAAGGTATCGTCGGTCGCAATCTTTTCTACAAACACATCCTTCTCTATCATCTCGACTTCACCTTTCTCTGCTTTCTCTTTGTAGATCTTGTACGGATAGTCGTCCCAAATATGCACCTTGTTATCGACGAGATACTTGATATTCGACTGGCCTGAAAGAAACCAATAGAGCTCATGGAGTACACCCTGCCAGTACACGCGCTTGGTAGTGAGCATCGGAAAACCTTTCGTGAGGTCAAAGCGCATCTGTCGACCGAAGAGGCTATACGTAGAGACACCCGTCCCTTTGTCGGTTTGCTTGTCGCCCTTTTCTATCAAATCACGCATGAGGTCGAGGTACTGGTACTCTTCGTGTTTTTGCTCGTTCATGGCGATGAAATGATATGCAAATAAACTACTTTCTTCGAGCGGCGCGTGAGAGTGGTCCACGCTTGGGAGGTACATAGCCACGAAGATTGTCTGTCGAATATCGGCCGGTGTTTTTGTAGTTGCGTTTGGTCTCACGAGAGAGGGTCGAGAATGTTAGCTGTGCAATCTCCATTCCTGGGCGAAGGATGATCGGCACGTTGTTGAGGTTACAAAGCTCAAGCGCAATATTGAGGAAGTGACCGGGGTTTACGAGAGACGCAGAGTTATGTACGAGGAGACCAATACGCGCGAGCGATGACTTGCCATTGACCTCGATCATGTATTTGTCCGAGCCAAAGAGCTCCTTCGAGTACCCGAGGATGGACACGCCTGGGTGAAGCACAAATGAATCGCCGTCAGCGACCAGTACTTCCTCTACCTTCGGGTAAATACCGCGCACTGGGTCGATGACCGTAGTGGTATGCGCGCTATTGATGATGAACTTATTGCCGAGGCGGATGTCGTAGCTTGCAGGCTGCAAACGTTTTTTATCAAACGGCTCGAGCTTAATATCCCCTGTCTTTACTGCTGCTTCGATGTCGACATCTGAGAGAAACATAATATGAGTGTTATTTTATTTATTCGATTGAAAATACGTTGTCTGTTCCGTAGTACTCTGGCCAGTGTGCGTTGTAGAAGTCGAACATGCGCGCGAGCCGGTCTTGTGGAAGCTCTTTCACTCCAAGCTCTGCCATTACTCTTTCTATTTCCTTTCGTGCATCTGCGACCTCCCCTTCATCTGCCACGACTTTCTCAAACTCGGTGAGATATCCGTACCCTGCATTTTTATCGAGACAGACGGCGATGCCTTTGTACGCGTATTCCTCTCGTTCGCGGGACCACTTTGCTTGGTAAGAAAATCCTGCGTGCTCTAGTTTCTGGTCAAGCTCTGCGAGCGAAATGGGTACTGCTTCCTCGAACTCAAGGCGCGAGACAGTGTTCGAGCTTGTACCGCCATCGACTGAAGCTTTGAGTACAAGGTACGCCACCTCGTCTTTTTGCCGTGTGCGTACAGAAAAGTTTTTCCCTTTTTCTATCATAAGAGAAAACTTCTCTCGTTCCACTGTGCTAAAAAATTCTTTCGTGAGTTCAAATAGTTTTGCGACATCTCCTCCTTCAAAGTAATGGTTCAGTTGTTTGTTTTGTGACGTAAGAGCAGTGTTCGCGTCGAGCTCGCGCATTTTTGCCAAGAGAGCATCAGCGTTTGCCTTATCTCCAAGGAGCGATTTTATTTCTACTTCATAGTGAGCCATAATGGTACTAGTATATCGCCTCTTACCCCCTAACGACAAAAGTGACGATTGCATCTTTTGGTGTCATAATTCTGTCGCTTAAGGTCAGGGAAGCGCATTGGGCACTTTTGAAAGGTTGGGGGTAGGTCTGGTTTCAAAAATGCCCAATGCGCTTCCCAATTTTTAACCACTATTTTACACACATGTCTGACTCGAATCCTCGCATCGCCATCGTCGTTGCTATCAGCCGCAAAACCCGTGCTATCGGAAAGGGAGGCAGGCTTTTGTGGCATATCCCCGAGGACATGAAGCGATTTAAGGCGCTCACTATGGGTCACCCGGTCATTATGGGCCGCAAGACCTTTGAGTCGATTGTGTCATATATCGGCGGACCGCTCCCAGGCCGCACAAACATCGTTGTGACAAGAAACCCTGACTATAGATATGAAGGTGCGGCTGTGGTCGATTCCCTAGAGGCTGGCCTCGCGCTCGCGCGGACGCTCGACACGGAAGAAATCCACATCGGCGGTGGCTCTGACCTGTATGCCCAAGCACTTCCCTTTGTTGACCGCCTCTATCTCACTCTCATAAACGACGAACGCGAAGCTGACTCCTTCTTCCCCGAGTATGCAAGGGAGTTCACTACTGTTACAAGCTCTGAAAAACATGAAACTACTGCCGGACTCGCGTACGAGTGGCTCACTCTTGAGCGATAAAATTGAAAATAAAAAAGCAAGGTCATCTCTGACCTTGCTTTACACATTTCGTTATAAGCTTACGCAGCAAACTTTAATTTTTCTCTTTGAGCATGCCAGTGATGGAGACTTTCTGTGACAGCATCGAGTATTGCTTCGCGCTTCACCTCGTCTCGAACATCAGCCATTGCGTGACGGATATCACCCAACCCATAGAGCCACGTGAGCTCAATGGCTGGATTTTCAGCACCATACGGGAGTATTTTTTTAACATCCCGAGGTGAGGCAACCCATTGCGTGGAAAGGAAATACGCCTTTCCGTTTTTAAAGGGTTGTGGCGCACGCAGAGGCACATCATGGAGAAAATACTTTTCGAGTGCGTGACTGGGCGACCATTCTTTGGTTGCATTTGGTAGCTTCACACTCAGTTCTTCGCACAACATTCTGCGCGTTGCAACCAAGAGTTCATCACCTCGGTGCAACTTGCCAGAAGGTAGTGTAAGCGAGCCGCCCTGTTCGTATCGAACGAGGCATACGCCAATTTTCCCCTTTTCGTTTTCTGAACACACAGTGGTCAGGATACGTGGAGCATATTTGCTTTCCTTATAGAAGCGTTTGACCCAGAACTGAACATCCTCAACGGCACAACGCTTGAGTGGTGTTTGTATACGTGACGGCATTTTTTTCTCCCTTTTGTACTAGCCTAGGTGAGACTGTACAACGAAAACAAAAAGCGCGCAAGGTATTCCCTTGCGCGCTTTGTCTACGGATGTCCGTAGAGCAATATGAGCCCTTCTTCAGAAGCCTGGACTAACCACATCCCTTCGGTATCATCTCCGCTCAGGTCCGCAGCCTTCTTCACAACGATTGGATACGGAGCGTACGTAGGCTGCTCATCGATAATGTAGTCGAGACAGAGACGCCGCGAGCCATCAACGTAGATGTTGAGCGCGAGCTGTGCATGACAGAGGCACTCCCCCTTTTTGAGCACGCGCTCGATAGTGCCGCGCGTTTTTCCATGCAAGTACGAGGTGATGCCCGGGCAATCCTTTGTGTGAGGATCAACGATCCTCACAAATGGCTGACCCGATGCATCGTCTCCACTTCGTATGAAATGCTTTTCTGAGCGCTTCATTCCTTTGAGTTGTACCACATACGCGACACCACCCCACAACACCTTTCGCTCTATTCGCGCACGATGTGGCAACAACTCCGCTCTTCTTATATATCCGACCATGACCTCTCCTTTTAAATAACAAGCCGACTCACATAAAACCACATTAAAAAGAGCCGCGCAAGCGGCTCTTTAGAAAACAAAAAGCGCGCAAGGTATTCCCTTGCGCGCAGCATCTCATCTGGTATCGCTATTGGTCAGACAGTTTTTTTAGTGGCGCAATCTCCTCGAGGGTAAGGAATCTCTTTGCGCTCCAATCACTTAATAACTCACGTGCAAACGTTGCTGATTGGGAACGTACAACCACTCCAGCATAGAGACGATATTCCGCACGAGCAACCTCGCTTACTTCTTCGCCTCCCGTCCATGAAAAGTTGATGAATGGTTCATCATCTATCCAATTTTGTATTGGCTGTCGCAAAAATTTTTTCAATAGTTCGCGACGCACTTTGCCGTATGATTTCGCGACTGGAAAAAGACTAAGCAATCTTCCTGCGTTTGCTACAGTAATACGACGCATGCGGTCGCCACAACACGCAAGCTCGGCTGTTTTTGGACTCATACGGTCTGCGACCTCGATAATAGATTTGATTGACGAACTTTGCGCAATTGCGAGAAGTAACTGCCGTACTTGTTTCTCATTCAGATCTACTTTATTTACAGCAGCGGCTGCCTGCTGCGGTGTGCGTACCTTAATGACAACGTCCATATTTTGATTCCTTTCTGTTTGAAGACCAAAACTCATTACTGTGCGCAACAGTACAACAAAAAAACAGGTGCCGCAATGCACCTGTTTTTGTATCGTCGTTATTACTTCACGTCCACGCCCATACTCCTCGCAGTTCCTTCCACAATCTTCATTGCTGCTTCGATATCATTGGCATTGAGGTCTGGCATCTTGGTCTCAGCGATTTCGCGGACCTGCGCCTTGGTAAGTGTTCCTACTTTTTGAGAAGGAGCCTTACCCGAACCCTTCTCCTTGCCGATCGCCTTAAGGATAAGTGCTGACATCGGCGACACCTTCATGATGAAATCGAAGGTGCGATCATCGTAGACCGAGATCTCTACAGGGATGATACTGCCCATCTTGTCGCGAGTCTTTTCGTTGAACTGGTTTACGAACTCACCGATATTGATGCCGGCCTGACCGAGTGCTGGGCCTACTGGGGGTGCGGGCGTAGCCTTCCCTGCAGGGATCTGGAGTTTGAGCTTCTTTGTGATTTTCTTAGCCATAAAATTGTTGTGGGATAACTATACCTATATTTTCTTTACTTGCAAGAAGTCGAGCTCGACAGGGGTTTCGCGACCGAACATCGAAACGAGTACTTTGACCTTGCCGCGACGCTCATCTACCTCACCCACTTTGCCCTCAAGCTCTCGGAAGGGACCATCGGTAATCATCACCAAGTCGTCAGTTGCGAAGTCTACCGTGTGCTTTACGACATCGTCCTTCATACGGCCCATGAGCTCTTCAAGCTCCTTTGGTGCGAGAGGTACTGGCTGTGTACCGCTACCAACAAAGCCGGTAACGCGCGGAGTATTGCGCACCACATACCATGAGTCATCGTTTACGATCATCTCCACGAGCACGTAGCCTGGGTAGATGCGCTCTTCTTCGGTGACGCGCTTTCCACCTTTGATGCGAATCTTTTTCTCTGTAGGTACGACAACATCGAAGATGCGGTCCTGCATGTTGAGCGACTCGATGCGCTGTTTGAGGTTACGCGCAACAGCATTTTCGTAGCCAGAGTATGTGTGGATGGCGTACCAGTGACGCTCTCCCGTGCCGAATTGTTTAGCCATATGAGAGATTATTTATTGATAAGGTAGCTGAGTCCCTTTGAGAACAAAAAGTCGAAGAAGCTAACGTACAACGATACACCGACAGACACGAGAATGACCGCAATCGTAAACATGATTGTTTGCTGCTGCGTTGGCCACTTCACGTGCGTGAGTTCTGCACGTGTATCCTTAAGGTACTTGATGAGATTATTCATACCATGTGTCGTTAGCTGGCAATTTTAAATCGCCCAGGGGGCGATGTTGTTTCTATAGTATCAGACTGGGTCAAAAAGTCAAAAACGGCACCTTGCATACATGCAAGGTGCCGTGGGGTTTGTGTAGGACTTAGAGGCTGACGATAGCCACAAAGCCATTGGTCGGTGCTGGGAGCGGCAACGAGAGCACGATGTCCGTGCTAGCCGGAGCTGGCTTCCGAGCCTTGCTTTGCCACCATGCCGAGGATGGCGGAGTGTCGGCGACTCGCGTCAGTACCTGGTGCGATGGCCGAGCATTATGTTTGGCCAAGTACACATCTAAGTGAAGGAAGGTTCTGCCGTCTGGCATTTGCTTCTCCATGACGATGGGGTATCCGACCACTTTCTTGCCATGCAAACGGCCGAGATCCGTCTTGTCATCGCCGTGGATGAAGGTGTTGAAAAACATTTGTTTTCCATCAACTTCGCCAATGGGCTTGCCGAACTGAAGGTAGTCACCGATCGATGTCTTCATCACTTTGGAGTGTGGCTCTTTTGGCACCGCGACCTCAATGATGAGGCCGACTTCCTTGCCATTGAAGACTTCCTTATAGTTGTTCAAAGAACCGTTCTGCTTCATTACCATTTCGTCTCTCCTTCTTGGTGTTGAATTGAGTGTATTATATACCAACTTGGGATATATGTCAATGCCACCGTAATGGTTCAATACCTTGGACGCGATACCATTCGTCCATGTCATACACTCAAAACCCATACATGCCCAAGGTCCGTCGCGACGCAGCCGACATGGTCCGGCGTGGACACACGCCTGCCGAAGTGGGCCGCCACTTCGGCGTTGGCGGAAGCACTATATGCAAGTGGGTGAAGAAGGCGCGTCTGTATGGGTTCCACCCCATACCGACGCAATCGAGCAGACCGAAACATCACCCGAACGAGCTTTCGCGAGAAACCACAAACAAAATCGTGGCCAACCGCCTCAAGCGCAACCAGTGCGCCGAAGTGGTGCATCAAGAGCTTCTGAATGAGGGAGTGATGGTATCACTCGCTTCAGTGAAACGTACACTCGATCGTATGGGTCTCTTAAAGAAACGGAGTTCGTGGAAGAGATACCATCCATCGGTACCACGTCCATTTCCAGAACGGCCTGGTTCATTGGTACAAATAGACACCATTCACACCATGACAGGAGCGAAGACACGTATGTATACCTTTGTCCTTATTGACGTGTATTCGAGGTGGACGTATGCGAAGACATATGCACGCATGAATGCGGCGACATCACTTCGTTTTGTGCGAGAAGCCGAGCATCATGCGTCGTTCCAGTTTGCCATGCTCCAGAGTGACCACGGACCAGAGTTTGGAAAGTGGTTCGTATCCCAGATACAGAAGAGCCATCGGTACACTCGTATTGGAAAACCGAATGACAATGCGCATATCGAACGGTTCAACAGGACGTTGCAAGAAGAGTGCTTAGATAGACACGAGCGTACTCCTCGAGCATATAACCGTGCTCTTCGAATCTATCTGCCGTACTATAACGAGAAGAGACTGCACTTTGGTCTAAACTTGAAAACGCCACGTGATTTTATACAGAAGTGATTCCAAGGTATTGATTAGATTACGTACCACGAAAAAGCTCCTAAACAGGAGCTTTTTCGTGGTATTTCTGAGGTGCCTTTAGCGAAGTTCGTACACAATCGACACGTTCGAAGTGATGGTGTTTTCACCAGTCGGCACCGACGGTGCTGCCTCTGGAGCATTGCGAGCACCAGCACTCATGGTCATCATCTTGTCATACATGATAGGAGGGTATGCTCCTCCCTGATCTTCAGAGTAGGTAATGATACGGCCGAGGCTCACTCCAAGGTCACTCGCAAGCTTTTCGGCATTGCTACGCGCATCTTTGATAGCAAGCTCACGAGCGTCACGCTTGAGCTTCTCGATATCATCGATGGTAAAGGTAAGGCCACTAATGTTTGTGGCACCCTTCGCACCAACGTTTGAAATGAGGTCACCTGCCTTTCCCGTATCACGTACCTTCACCGTCACGCTCTGACTTACCGTATATCCATCGAGGATTTGTTTTCCGGGAGGACAATTGTACGCCTGGATACAGGTCACCTGCTCCCATCGATACTTTGGGTTGAGGGAATAATTCGAAGTTTTTACATCCTTATCGGCAATCTTACTTTCTTTAAGATACGCAACGATGGCGTTCATAGAGTCAGCGGACTTTTTTTGAGCTGCTGTTGCGTCTGGTGCATTTGCTTCGACTGAGAAGGTGAAGGTGGCGATGTCTGGCTTTGCAAAAATCTCACCCTTTCCTGCAACAGAAATACTATTTTGCCCGGGGAGCGTCGTTTGGCTCTGCTTATAGGTAACGTACGAATATGAGCTGAGCGCAACGACAGTGAGAATGAGCACGAGCATGACGAGTGTCTTGATGCGCTTATCGTCTGCCCATGATTGAAAACCTGACATAACTACAAAAAATTAAGAGATAATATCGCTGCCTCATAATATGAGACTGCCTACATTTAGTACTATAGCACCCGTGATTTTCTTTCAGCGAAGCTGCTCTGGAACGTTCCCTAGCGCGTGCCACAGACAAGGCGATACTCGGCAAGATCTGCTTCAGTAGCCACAGGAGTCCCAGTTGTTGTTGCAAGGACTGCATGCATTATTGCGTGAATATCATCCACATGACCGAGTGAGAGTGCGTGACCAAGCTCGTGTGCAAGGACCCGGCGGAGCTCGTTTACGTTGTCGTATTGGTATACATGGATGACATCGCGCTGATAGTCACCTTCGGTAAACTCACTACTCTTGCTGTACTTCACATTAAAAGCTGCGACATCTTTATTGTAGTCAGCGACTGCTTTATTTCCTGCATTTCCTACCTCATTTATTTTTGCCGCAACAGTATTTAGGTTTTTAGCGAGAGAGTTTAAGTCTGCACTTTCTGCATTGAGTGCAATGCTGGTCTTCTGGAGCTGTGTAAAGACAGCCTTTGGAGCGCCACCTTTTTTATTCCATGACTCAACCAGTGCATTATGCGTAGCGAGCTTAGCGTCGTATGCAGCAAGGTTACTCTCGTAGCTTGTCTTGAGGTTTGCATATGTCGCGCTGAGGGTGTCGTACTGCTTCTTGATCGACGCACTCATACCTGCTTTTTCATCGAGTGTTGCGACGAGGATGCGCTGCTCGTTTGAAGAGCGTTGTCGTTCATCGTATACAAAGTCTATCTTGAGTGCCGCACCTTTTTTATAGGTAAACAGATTTTTCCCGGTTGCGTCTTCCCATACTGACTCAGCATCAGCGAGTGCGCTTTTCACTGCGTCGTTTTTAATATTGAAACGAGGATCGATAGTACCAATATCATAAAAGATAGGCACGCGACATTTTGAATATGCAGTCTGATACCAGGCATACACACCAACAACGACAGCGCAGAGTATAGCGAAGGAAATAAACGCTCCCACTATGGAGGATCGTGTGGTTCTCATATACTAAGAGTACCTTGACATAGCTCCCTGTCAACCAGACAAAAGAGCGCTCTTATGAGCGCTCTTTTATGTCATCACCATAGACAGAGACGAGGAGATCGAGGTCTTTGTCGGACGATACAAGGAGGTCGATATTTTTATTGCGGAGCGCTTCGAGCACGGCACTTCCCTTGGCGTCTCCCGCCACTTTTCTATAATGCTCTTCAAATGCTGCGAAGTCTTTGATGAAGCAGTGCCCACCTGCACCACGCCCGGTAGTGCCAAGGTGTGCTATTTGGTGCACTGGCTGCATATGCGACTTTCCAATGCGCGGATCAGCGACAAGATTCTCCACAAGTGCATCCCAGTTTGCACCGTGATGTGTAGCGATGTCATGAAAGAGATTCACAAAGAGAACCTTCCAGAAAAGAAAAACGTTGCTACCGTACTTTGTAAGCTCTGCTTCTTCGGTCGAGCAAATATTTTCAAAGGGTGCCTTGGGGAAAATGGTGAGAAGTTCTTCTGCGATAGGTCGCGCACTTTCGTCGACAATACCAATGATAGTGCGGTCAGGGTGTTCGATATCCGCGCGCACTGTCGCTTCGCGGAGAAACTCTGGAACAAACACAACAGTAATATCGGGATTTTCTGCCTGGATGGAGCGTGTCGTACCGGGAAGAACTGTCGACTTTACCACGAGCACTTTTCCTTTTCCGACAAGTGATGCTACTTCGCGAACAATACTGTCATCAAAACCTTCTTTGGTAGTCGGAGTTGGTACACACGCAAAAACAATGTCACAGGTGGCAACTTTTTCTTTATTTTCTATATGAGGCGCTTCTTTTGAGTAGCGAACGACCAGAAAACCGCGATCCTCAAAGTGATCTGCGTAGTTTTTTCCCAGCCACCCCTGCCCCACAAATCCAATGGTTTTCTCCATACGTTCCGTTACTGATTAAAATGTCTCGCATAGTATAACCCAGGTTACTCTCCTTGTGTTACAAAAATCGCGGGCTGTACAGCCCGCGATTTTCTGCTTTCTCTACCAGGCGAGTGCGCCGCCGGTTTTGTACTCGGTCACCCGAGTCTCAAAGAAGTTCTTCTCCTTTGGCATGTCGATGATCTCGCTCATCCACGGAAGTGGGTTTTGTGTGTTGTACTGCTTTGGAAGATTGAGGCGCTCGAGGCGACGGTCAGCGATGTACTCAATGTAGTCTTTGATAGTGCCAGCATTGAGTCCTAGAATACCGCGAGGAAGTGCGTCCTCTGCATACTTCTTTTCAAGCTCCACGGCCTTCTTGATGTTGCCCACGATGTTCTGCTTAAACTCCTCTGTCCAGATATCTGGGTTTTCAGATACGATAGTGTTGATAAGGTCGACACCAAATGCGAGGTGGATGGACTCATCGCGGAGAATGTATTGGAACTGCTCGCCCATACCCACCATTTTGTTGTGACGAAGGAGTGAGAGCATCATTGCGAAGCCGGCATAGAAGAAGATACCTTCCATGATGGCGTAGTAGCCGATGAGGTCGTGCACAAACTTCTGAGTATTTTCTGTACCTACTGTATTGAAGTTTGGATCAAGTACTGACTTCGTAAGTCCCACAACAAACTCATCTTTTCCGTGAATCGACGGAATGGTGAGGTACATGTTGTACACCTCTTCTGGGTCGAGACCGAGTGTGTCACAGCAGTAGATGAAGGTGTCAGTGTGAATCGCTTCTTCATAACCCTGGCGGAGGAGGTACTGACGACACTCGGGGTTGGTCACGTGGCGATAGATCGCAAGTACGATATTGTTCGCGGTGAGGCTTTCTGCAGTAGCAAAGAAGCCCAAGTTCCACATGATCATGCGACGCTCGTCCTCGGAGAGTGCTCCGTGTCCGGTCTTCTTCCAGAGCTCGATATCGAGCTGCATTGACACTTCTTCTGGGACCCAGTTGTTCGCAACGCCTGTTTTATAGTGCGTACGTGCAAAATTGTACGTCATCGGAAGAATCTTGTTTGGATCCGTCGAGGAGTTGTTGATGATCTGCTTTTTTTTCATTTGTTCCATAGGAAGTGTCGATTAAAAAGGATAATAATGGGTTTCTATTGTACCGTATTTTTTGCACTATTTTTGCAACGCTAGTGGGGACAAGTGAAGTCTGGCGGTTTAAAGGTCGGAATAAGCGGGGGAAAAAGTTTGAAATTCGAGGCGCCGAGGAGTGGAAGCGCGAGCCGTACACTAGTACGGTGAGCGCTTCCCTGACGATGGCAACAAAGAAGTTCGAACTTTTAATACGCTTACTGACACGCTTCGCAGGTAGCATCCTCCGCCACATGAAGCTTCACCGCACGCTTTGGCTTTTCTGCTACAACTGCTGCTTCTGCGTGCTTCACCATCTCTTTCGTAAAGGGTGACGGTGTTGCAATGGGAGAAGGAATCGCCGTTGCTTCCACAGTCACTGCAGACATAGTTGGCATGCTTGGCATATCTGCCATACCTGCCGTGTCTGCTGCGGACGACACGAGAGCTGCTGCAGCGAAAGCGGCCTGGGTATCTTCCATGCGTGTAGGGCCGTCATTTTTAGCGCGTACCTGTGTTCCCTTTGCGTCAATGGTCGACTTCTCCACTTGTGATGCGCCGAGCGAGCGGAGGTAGTACGTGGTCTTGAGTCCTGCTTCCCACGCATAGACATAGAGGTCCGAAAGTTCTTTGCCCGATGTGCCAGCAAAGAAAATGTTGAGCGATTGTGACTGGTCGATCCATTTGCCACGAGCTGCGGCTGCGCGCACAAGCCAACGCATGTCGATCTCAAAGGTCTCGCGATACTTTTCCTTGAGATGCGCCGGAATACTTGTGATGCTTTGGATACTGCCGTCGTTGAGCTTTATTTCATCGAGCATATCGAGGTTCCATAGGCTGAGTGCCTTCAAATCTTCGACAAGATACTGGTTCACCACGATGAAGTCTCCTGAGATATTCGACTTTACATAGATGTTTTTATAGATCGGCTCGATACCAGGAACGGTACCTGCAATATTTGAGATGGTTGCAGTTGGTGCGATCGCCATCGTGTTTGAGTTGCGCATACCATACGTACGGATTGCATCACGCACCACACTCCAGTCGAGCTGTTCGCGACGGTCGGTACCAGTAGGAAGGCCGCGGTCTGCTTCGAGGAGTGCGATGGTATCAACAGGAAGCAGGTTACGATCCCACTTCGAGCCCTTGAAGGTTTCGTACGCACCACGCTCGCGAGCGAGGTCGGTCGATGCGAGGATAGTGTGGTACGCCACAACTTCCATGGAGTAGTCTGAAAACGCAACGCAGGCATCAGACGCGAAATTCATGTTGAGCTTGTAGAGCGCATCATGGAAGCCCATCACGCCAAGGCCTACAGGGCGGTGACGCATATTTGAGTTCCGTGCTTCGATGGTGGGATAGAAGTTTATGTCGATGACGTTGTCGAGCATGCGCATGCCGATGGTTGCGGTCTCGCGTATTTTTCCTTCGTCGAGTGCACCGCCCACAATATGTTCGCCGAGGTTGATGGAGCCGAGGTTGCACACCGCAGTCTCATCCTTTGACGTGTTGAGTGTGATCTCAGTACAGAGGTTTGAGTTGTGTACGACACCCACATGGTCTTGTGGTGAACGAATATTTGAAGGATCCTTAAACGTAATCCACGGATGTCCTGTCTCAAAAAGGCTCGCGAGCATTTTTTTCCAGAGGTCACGTGCTTTCATGCGCTTGAAAAGGTGTATCTCCCCTGCGTCTGCCATACCCTCGTAGCGCACGAAGTGCTCTTCAAACTTCTTGCCATATGTCTCAGTGAGCTCTGGTGTTTCGTCTGGAGAAAAGAGTGTCCACTCACCATCTTCCTTTACACGCTTCATAAAGAGATCCGAAATAAATGACGCAGTATTCATGTCGTGTGTGCGACGGCGTTCATCACCAGTATTTTTGCGAAGCTCGAGGAAGTCTTCAAAGTCGAAGTGCCAGTTTTCGAGATACACACAGGTAGCGCCACGACGGCGACCTGAGCGGTTGATGGCTACGGTCACGTCGTTTGCGATTTTTAGGAATGGAATCGTGCCTTGCGAAGTGATGCCAGACGTTTTGATCTGCGCACCCGTCGCGCGGAGCTTTGTCCATGCAGTACCGATGCCACCTGCCCACTTTGAGAGCTGCGCGTTGTCGCCGTATACCTTAAAGATGTGGTTGAGGTCGTCTTCTACGATGTTGAGGTAGCACGACGAAAGCTGTGGGTGTGGCGTGCCTGAGTGAAAGAGTGTTGGTGTCGAAGGTACAAAGCGAAGTGTCGACATTACGCTGTAAAATTCGATAGCACGATCTTCTTTGTGCTCTTCGTCGAGTGCGAGACCTGCTGCAATACGCATCCACATAAACTGCGGTGTTTCAAGCACCTTCTTATCGTTGCCGCGGATGAAGTAGCGGTCGTGGAGCGTCTCGATGCCAAGGTAGCGGAAGAGGTCGTCGCGCTCTGGCACGATCGCGTCTGCGAGCTTTTTAAGGTCAAGGTCGAGCATACGTGGCTCGAGCTTCTTTTCAGAAACCGCCTTTTGAATATTGCGCACAAACGCACGACGGTATGCTTCCGCAAAACCAGCTTCGTTTGGTCGCTCTTCTCCTACAGCTTCTTTATAGAGACGAGAAGAGAGCTGGCGAGCAGCCACTACCGCATAGCCTGGGTCGCGCTCAATGCGTGAA
>JAYVPP010000082.1:0-17566 GCA_043757305.1 Candidatus Kaiserbacteria bacterium | reverse complement strand
GTAAAAGATGCTGATGTCATCGTGGGTGTTTCTGGGCCCGGCAAGATTGCTCGCGCGCATGTGGAGGCGATGGCAAAAGACCCGATTGTGTTTGCGCTCGCAAACCCAATACCGGAGATCATGCCGCTTGACGCACTCCATGCAGGAGCTGCGGTGGTAGCAACCGGCCGTTCTGACTTTCCAAACCAGGTCAACAACTCGCTCGTGTTCCCGGGCATTTTCCGCGGCGCACTCGACCGCAATGTACGTGAAATAACCGATGACATGAAGCTTGCTGCGGCAAAAAAACTAGCATCGCTGGTCAAAAAACCAACAGCTGACAACATCATCCCAAAGGTTGAGACTCCCGGCCTCGTGAAGGCAGTCGCAAGTGTGATCCGATAAGGAAGTAGAAAGCGGGTAGAGAAAATATGTAGAAAAAAAGAAAATGTCGCGCTCATTTGAGCGCGACATTTTCTTTTATGAGCTGGCAGCTGGTATACCTTTAGCGTTCTCCAGGAAGCAACACGCGTACGACACCTTCACTGATGGGGTGCTTATGGTTGTGATAATCCCATGTACCTTCCACGTCAAATTTGAAATCCCAGTGCTCGCCTCGTGCCATCGCCTTACATTCGTCGAAGAGAGAGCCAGCGCAGTCTTTTGAAGTACGGATTGGATACTCGCTGTGGAGCGGATGAATGCCAGACGCAACCCACAGAGGATCGTTTGAAAGATTTACGAAACGCACCACACCACCTTTTGCAATCGTCACTTTATACGGAGAAAAATTTTGTCCGTCATATATCACGGTAGCGTAGGACGGCTTTGGCGTCGCGGTAGGCTGTGGAGAGGACTTGACGACAGGAGGAGCAACTCTCGGAGCGCTCGTCGGCGTGGTAGTCGCTCCTTGTGTGGTGGAAGCAGTGGTGCCAGGGGTGCTCGTCACTGGTCCGGGGGTGTTTTCTGCCGTCTTGCTAGGTGCCTCTGTGCGCTGTGTGGACATATACCAACCACCTGCCACAAAAAGTACCACTGCGCCTGCTATCAGAAGTGTTTGTTTTGTCATATACACCTAGTATGCGCTAACTTTAGCTTTTTTCAATAGTAGCGATGAGGGCGCAATGGTCGCTCATATTGCACTGCATAACCGCAGGAGGAATACTATATGCACCGGGAGTTGAAAGAATATAGTCAACCATAAATGAAGCGACGCGAGGACCCTCTATGGGGTCGTCCTTGGTACGGTGGAGCGGTAGATACATACTGGTTTCATATTCTTGCGGAACGTGGTCACTATAGTGCGACGCAAGAATGGGATACAGTTCATTTTGTTTTCTCGGAATATTGAAATCGCCACAGAGGACGTGTGGAGGTTGTGTTTCTAGAAATGATAATAAGCCTTTCATGTCAGACGCCTGATATTCGTTTGATGCGCCATCGGGGGTCCAAGTAAAATGGGTACTAAACACCGTGAGTGTCTCCGCACCATCTGCGACTACCACTCCCACAACACCCTGCCAGATTGTGTTTCTTTTTGTGTGTATGGTAATGCCATCATAGGGAACCAGTGCAGTGGTGGGCTGGTGATAATACTCGCGGATAACGCTGTGAGCAGGCGCGCGTGTGGCAACCGCCACACCCCACTGTGAAAGCGAGCCGTCCATTCGCTCCTTAAGACACATAGGAAGAAATTCTATTTGAAATTCTGAGCCGAGCAGGTCTTGCACATCGTCGCGGAACGCTTCTTGCAAGCACACGATGTCGGGGTTTTCTTCCGCTAGGAAAGGGCGAACGCGCTCGAGATGTTTGTCTCCCTCTATGTTTACCGTTACTAGTTTTTTCATAAATACATCACTAGTGTATCAGGGTACAAGAGACGCTGTATACTGAAGTTATGAGTACTACATCATATGTTGCACTCCTTCGCGGCATCAATGTGGGTGGAAATAAAAAAGTCGACATGAAGCTTCTCAAGGCAGTTTTTGAGAAGCTGGGGTATGAAAATGTGCGTACGTATATTAACTCCGGCAACGTACTCTTTGATGTACGTGCCTCACTCAGCGATGAGGACGTGACAGCGATAGAGAAAGCAATCGAAAAGAAGTTTGGGTTTCATGTGCCAACCGTCGTGCGAAGCAGAGCTGACATTTCGGCACTTCTCAAAAAGATTCCCTCGGAGTGGACCAACAACACCGAGCAAAAGACCGATGTGCTGTTTCTGTGGGATTCACATGACTCCAAAAAAACGCTTGCGCTCATCGCGAGTACGCCAGGCGTGGACACGCTCATATATATGAAAGGTGCGATTATCTGGCATGTCGACCGGGAGCAGTACGCAAAAAGCGGGATGCATAAGTTTATCGGTACCGGCATCTACAAAGCCATGACTGCGCGCAATGTGAACACTGTGCGCAAGCTAGTGGGGCTACTTGGCTAGGGAAGTGCGGCAGAGAATCTTGTACTCGCGCCAGATAAAGTACATTACGACGAGGTCAAAGAGGGTAAGAACCACGATACCCACAGAGCCATGTGTAGCTATTTGGTAACACTGGTAGGATACAAAACCTCCCAGCACTACGAGAGAAGCAGGGTAGGCACGGAGCTCATTTTTAAGCATCGCAATGATGAGGACGAGCTTGATGAGTCCGCGACTGAGGAGATAGATACCGATGAAAGTCACACTCATGGTAGTGATTTCTTCTACTGCCTTAGCAAGGTGGGGGACGATGAGTCCGCCAAGTGCGGGTCCAAGCATGGCGGCAATGATACGAAGCACAGCCTGGAAAAACTCTGGCAATGGCACGAAAAACGCGAGCACTCCCGCAACACATTCCGCAAAGGAAATAGCACCCTTGAGGAAAATGCTCACAAGGAAATAGGTGCGAATCTGTTTTTCTTCGATAATTGGGTCCATACCTAGCTTTAGTGAACCATGAATAAGGAGTTTTTCAAAAAATATGGTATCTTATTCGAGCCGAAGTGAAGAAACAAAGTGTAACGAAAGAGAGTTGGCTGAGTGGGAGAAACTGTCTGGGAGACAGTTTCTCCGGAATCAAAGATTCCGTGGACGAACTTGTTCGACCACGGAAAGCAACACGTAATGAAATGGAGAGTTGGCTGAGTGGTCGAAAGCGCCTCACTGCTAACGAGGTAAGCCCTTTAAAAGGCTTCGCGGGTTCAAATCCCGCACTCTCCGCAAAATAGAAAAGCCCCATACGGGGGCTTTTCTATTTTGCGGGAGTAGCTCGTGCCGGAGGCACGAGCGGCGGGATTTGAAAACCTTGTGAGCAGATTTTTGTGAAGCAAGAAAAATCTCCACAAGGTATACTGGCCATGTAATGACCAAAATTCCCGTACTTTCCGCATAAGTTGAAATTTTAAATCTCCACCGAGTATCTAAGAAATTTTTTCCTTCGGTATCGTAACTGGAAAAGCGTACATGGCACCGAATAACTGATGCACTTAGTCGATAAATGATTTTTAATTTTGATTGAAAGTGCTAAAGTATGGGTATATGTCTATAAATAAGCTTGATTTTGTAAGGCAGGATATCAAGGATATTTTAGGAGCTGACAAGAAGCCTGATTGGGGAAGCTCGTTGAAGTATTTTTTCAAACGAGTAGGACAAGCGGCAAGTCTAACGTTCTCGGAGGAGAGGGAAATAATCCCCTTTATTTTACTTCAGTGGCTTACTATAACACTCGGGTATTATCTCTGGGTACAGATGCTTCATTGGATACCTGCCGAGGTATGGAGAAGCACTGAAAATTCAAATTCCGGTTCTGTGGCAGGTATCGTTCTACTTGCCTGGTCGTTCGTAGTAATTGGCGTAGTTGCTTTACCACTCGAAGTTCTTAGCGCCGCTATGGTAGCCACTCACCTTCTTAAGAAGACAGGTCAACGCCCCACGTTTATCACTAGTATACAGCTGGTTCTTCCACGCATCGGGTCGCTGTGGGTTTTTGGATGGGTAGATGACTGGATTACCGTCTCGCAGATTTTTGCTAGATTGCCAAGTAAACATAAAACAGACTCTGCATTAAAAGAAACTCTTTATTATGCATGGAAGTTGGGCACTATTGGAATACTCCCCGCTATCACTACCGGCCGTGACGTAATTGAAGCAGGGAAGGAATCAGTCCTGCTCGTAAAAAATAAGTTTTTTGATACCACGCTGCTGAGAACCGGCTACTCTCTAGTGTGCTGGGTGGTTGGTGTTGGGGCATATATTGGTACAATCGTATTCTTTATATTTTTTGCGCCACCCATATCACATAGCGAGCTCGCTTCTCATGTATATGATTTTTATCTCCTGGCTGGAGTGCCGATTGTCATTGCTGTGGGTATCATCTTACTTTTTGTTAGGCCAATTTATGTCATCGCTTCTTCAGATATTTATGCTGAATATTTACAAGAAAATCAACAACCGCTACTACTGACGGTTCCTACCTCTACCACAAAGATGATTAGTGTTTTGGTTGTTTTCGTTATTTTAGTTGCGAGTATTGCTACGATATTCCTATTCAGAGATCAGCTCGGTATTTCAACTATGTTAGCTGCGCCGTATAAATAGGTCGTAACCGCTCTACATATAGTGCGGAAATATCATACAACCTGTACTGAAACTGTAAGTTTCAAATCTCGCACTCTGTCTAATAGAATAAGTACGAGATGTTTTATATATACTGTAAACAAAAATTATGAAAAATAATTATGGTCTACCAGCCGATAGACTTAGAGAAATTTTTGAAAGAGATACAGTATGTGTATATTGTAAAAAAGCTATGAAAACTCATAGTAAGAGTAATAAGCGTGTAGATTGGTTTACAATCGAACACTTGAATTATCTACCTCCTTGGAATAATCCTGAAACGGTCGCTATCTGTTGCTGGAGCTGTAATTCAAGTCGCGGAAACAAAAAAATTAGAGTCTGGTTTCAGTCTCCCTACTGCATAACAAGAAACATAAATGAAAGTACTGTCGCAAGGAAAGTTCAGGACTATATTAAAAATATAGAAGACAAGTAACATTTTTTCTGTTGGGCGGATTTCGACCTTATATTTAGGATCCTATTCTTAAAAAGAATCTAAACATTGCTCCAAATTTCTCCAAAAGCCTCGTTTCCCACTCTCCACACCCTCATCTTTACCCCATGTACAGAGGGAACAAATAGCGTACAATAGCCGTGTGCTCTATGGAGGAGGCGCGTTCGGTATCAACTTAGCAATAAATCAATAAGATTATGGCAACAGCCAAGCCAGCAGCAAAAAAGGTAAATTCAGCGTTCATGAAGCCAATGACGATTTCAGCAGAGCTTGCTGTCGTTGTAGGAAAAGGACCGATGCCTCGCTCTGAGGTAGTAAAGGCTCTCTGGGTATACATCAAGAAGCTTGATCTCCAGGATCCAAAGAACAAGCGCAACATCAATGCTGATGCTGCTCTCACTGCGGTCTTTGGCGGCAAGAAGGTCGTCAACATGTTTGAAATGACCAAGCTCGTTTCAAAGCACCTCTCATAATCTTTTAGAGGATTAGCAAAGAGGAGATTGAAGAAACCCCCGCGAGGCTTTGCCTCGCGGGGGTTTCTTGATTCCTCTTCTATTGTCACCTAACCTCGCCTAGTGCGCAAACGCAACGCAGTCGACGGTGCGTGCACCTCCGTGCATGAGTGCACGCCTTGCCTCGAGAAGTGTCGTGCCGGTCGTGGCGACATCGTCGATCAGAATGAAATGTTTTCCTGCGACAGCTGCGCGTCTGTCTTCTGGTACCGCAAATGCACCGGAAAGGTTTGTAAGGCGCTCCTTGCGGCCAAGCTGCGTTTGCGGAGTTGTTTCGCGTACGCGTGTAAGGAGCGTGGCGTCATACTGTACGAGCGGGTCAGCGCATACACATTTCAACACCTCTTCGACCTGGTTGTATCCGCGCTCCTTCATGCGCTTCAGGGAAAGGGGAATGGGAATGAGTGTCGGCACATCGTCGTACCGCGTTGAAAGATATTTTGCAACGACAGACCCCATCAGTATGTGAGCGTGTGCATTTTTCTTATACTTTGCTTCCCACACGAGTGCGCGGATACACTCGTCACGATACGAGGTGAGGCCTACTCCATGGGGAAGTGGAGAGACGAGCATCAGCCGTTCCATGTCCGCTTCGGTGAGCGTGTTCACCAGCGCCTGCTCCTTTGTATCCGGAAAGACAATCGACAGCAATGTGTGGAAAAAATTCATATGAAACGCTGGTTGCACACAGTCTACATGATAGAATAATAACAAAGCTATGGCCTTTGGTATCAAAAAAATTGGACAATTGCTCGACACGAGCGCCCTCACCGGTAAGCACGGTGTCGTGGGTGTCGATATTGGCACTTCATCGATTAAAGTTGTGGGTCTCACTGAAGGAAAAAATGGCGCAGAGCTTGAAACATATGGTGAGCTGCAGCTTGGGCCCTATGCAGGACTCGAGATTGGTCGCACCACAAACCTTGAAGCAGGGAAGCTCGGTACCGCCCTTACAGATATCCTCCGTGAAGCAAATGTCACCGCACGAAATGCAGCACTTGCTATTCCGCACTCCGCCAGCTTTATTGCGACCGTAGAATTCCCTACAAATGATCAGGCAAAGCTGGCTTCGATGGTTCCGATTGAGGCACGCAAGTATATTCCCGTTGCAATGAGCGAAGTGACACTCGATTGGTTTGTGATTCCTCCTCGCAAGCAGGCAGACACAGCGCCAGCAGACCCTCAAACGAATACTCATGTGCTCCTCGCAGCCATTTTCAATGAGTCTCTTCGCAAATATCGAAGCGCCGTACAGCATGCAGGTGTTGCTGTCGGTTTAAATGAAATGGAATCCTTCAGCGTTATACGCTCGTCGATTCATGAAGACGACGAGACGGTCATGATCATGGATTTGGGTGCATCGTCAACCAAAATATACATTGTGGCGAATGGCATTCTCCATGAGACACACCGAATGCCAATCGGCGGACAAGATCTCACCATGGCTATAGTGGAAACCATGAAGCTCAGCATCGGGGAAGCTGAAGAGGCGAAGCGTCAGATGGGATTTGTGGTGGGGGAGGGCTATGACCCGCGCATTGTAGAGGCACTCACGCGCCCTATCGACCGCGTAGCAAATGAAACGAAGCGCGTCATTGCGCGCTATGAAAGCGAAGGTTCAGAAAAAATTGCAAAAATATATCTGACCGGTGGTGGCGCATCACTTCGCGGTCTTCCCGAGTCCTTGGGAGCAGCATTTGGTATTCCTGTAGTACCTGCGAATGCGTTTTCAAAAGTTGCGTACCCGGCGTTTCTCGAAGAGACACTCAAAGAGGCGGGACCAACCTTCGCTGTTGCAATAGGTATCGCGCTCCGTCGTTTGATTGAAAAATAATTTTTCAATATTTTCTCTCCATGTGCTTCCACTGTCCACACACGAAGACTATCAGGAGTGTCTGTAACTCCGTATACTGTTTCTAATGGACCCAGTACCTCAGTCATCGTTCATTCCACGTCAGGCAGGAAATATGGTGGCAGAACCACCACGAAAAAGAAGAGGAGCTCTCAACCTCTTGAGCTTTTTCTCAATGATTTGTTTTTTTGGCTCAATCCTCCTTGCGCTCGGTGTGTATTTCCTCGAACATAATCATGAACGAAAACTTGAGGCGAAAAAAACAGAACTTTCAACTAAACGATCCGAATTTAAGCAAGACACAATGGATAGTATTCGTGCACTCGATACCCGTATCCGTACTGCGGAATATTTGCTCGACAACCACATTTCTCCGTCTGCACTTTTCTCTGTGCTCGAACGCACTACGCAAGAGCGTATTCAGTACACGTCTTTCGACTTTAGTCGCCGAAGCTCAGGCAATGTCAGTGTGTCAATGTTAGGCATCGCTCCGCACTTCAATACCGTGGCGCGACAAAAGCAACGCTTTGAAGACGAAGGATTCTTTAACCGTGTTATCTTCTCCAATCTTGATAAACCTGGTGTAGATCATGTCACTTTCAAAGTAGACGTGGATATTTCTAAAGGCAAGATCTCATACAACACACCAGATTCCTCTATAAGTGATGTCATACAAAACGCTTCAACCAGTACTTCTGCCAAAGTCAACGATTCCCTATTCACGACAGGTACGAGCACGCCAGATGCTGCAAGCTCTTCCGTAAAATCTGTGAAAAATAAAAAATAGTCTTTTATGTATCGTTTTCTCACACCAATTCTCGCCATAATAGTCTCCGTGACTCTGTTTTTCTCATTCACTAAACCCACTTTTGATCAGTATAAGGCTGTCGATGGTCAGATTGCAGATTATGAGGGAGCGCTTAATAGTGCGCAGCAGCTCCAAGATAAGATCGCCGAGCTGGACAAAGAGAAAAATAGTATTCAAGAGTCTGACTTTTCTCGTCTGCAGACGTTTTTACCAGACTCTGTGGATGAGGTTTCCATCGTTCTTATTCTCGATGATGTCGCCACACGACACAACCTCGTTCTTGATGGTATTAAGGTAAAGATATCAGGAGGCAAAGATGGAGTCGCACAGAGCCAGAACCCCGGAACACTCAAAGAGCAGTTATTTACAGACGATCCAAAAGCTTCTAAAAAAGAAGTCGTTGGAGCGGACGGCACTACAGTTGTGCGCCCACAAGATAACGTCGAGTCAGTCGGACTGAGCTTTGGTGTAACGGGAGAGTATGCTGACTTCCGTTCCTTCCTTATGGATCTCGAAAAGAGTCTTGCGGTTATGGATATCTCTACAGTGGGGATCAAACCTCCGGCAGCTGAGACCGATAAGAGTTCCTATAGTGTTGGTGTTTCGATGTACCGATTCAAACCAGTCAAAAAATAGCTTCCTATGAAATCTCTCATTAAAAATGGAATCTTCGTCATTAGCCTTGCGCTCATTGTGTGGCTTGGATATACGGTGTTTTATAAAGATGGCGGGGCTCCCGTTTTAAATGAAACAGCACAAAACGAAGCACGTATAAGTCAGGAAGAATTTTTAGCGAAGCTCAAGGATCTCCAGAGTCTTCATCTCAAGCCGGAGTTTTTCAAAGATAAAAACTTTGCATCGCTTGTGGACTACACTGTCTCGGTTGTCGATGAAGATGCAGGTCGTAAAAATCCTTTTGCCCCTGTCCCCGGCCTTTCTGCAAATCCCGCTACTGCTAAAAAATAGCTCGAGGTAAAACAGGGTGCGTATATACTATGAATCTTTTTGAGTTACTGAGCGAGTACGGAGTGATTTCGGCCGATGACCGAGCAACACTCGAGAAATCTTTTTCTGAACAGACTGGTGACGTGCTGAAATCACCAGAAGAAATGGTCATAGCGTCGGGTGTTGAACCTGCAAAGATTCTCGAGACGCAGAGCGGCTACTATAAAGTTCCTGCGCGCGTTATCGGAGAGGTCGAAAAAATCGAGCCGTCTGTACTGCAGTACATTCCTGTTGAGTCTGCCCGCCACTACAAGCTTGTGCCGCTTGCGGTGCGAGAGGGTGTGCTCGAAGTTGGATGTGTTGACCCAGACAACCTCGACATGGTTGATGCGCTCAACTTTATTTCTGCAAAGATACACTTGCCGTACAAGCTGGTGATAATCCTCGAGCGGGACTTCCTCAGAGCGCTCACCATGTACGAAAACCTATCGGGCGAGGTGAATCAGGCGCTCACTGCGCTTGAGTCTGAGCTTTCCGTCGAGCTCCTAGACGAAACAAACACTGAGGACAAAACTCCTCAAGATGCAGAAGCAATAAAAGAAGATGCGCCGGTGACGCGCATTGTAGCGACTATTTTGCGCTATGCCGTAGACGGTAAAGCCTCTGACATTCATATCGAACCGACACAAGACAAAGTCCGCATTCGTTTCCGCGTGGATGGCGTACTCATCAAATCGCTTGAGCTTCCGATGAAGATACATTCTGCGGTAGTGGCGCGTATCAAAATACTCTCCTCTATACGCCTCGACGAAAAGCGAAAGCCGCAAGATGGTCGTTTTTCTGCCGCAATTGACGGCCATCGCATCGACTTCCGCGTGTCGATCCTTCCCACGTACCATGGCGAAAAGATCGTTATGCGTATTCTTGATCCAGATCAGGGGGTGCGTACGTTTGCAGACCTTGGTGTGAGTCCAGAAAATGTGGCGGCGATTCGTCGCGCACTACAAAAGCCGTACGGCATTATTCTGATATCAGGTCCGACTGGTTCTGGAAAGTCGACAACGCTGTACGCTATGCTTCAAGAAGTAGATCGTGCAGGGAAGAACGTTATCTCGCTTGAAGACCCCGTGGAGTACAACATCGAGGGCGTGTCGCAGTCGCAAGTGCGACCAGAAATAGGCTATACCTTTGCTGCAGGACTTCGCTCAGTACTCCGCCAGGACCCCGACATTGTGATGGTGGGAGAAATCCGAGATAAAGAAACAGCGCAGCTTGCCATTCAAGCGGCGCTTACCGGCCACTTGGTGCTTTCAACTATTCACACAAACAACTCCATCGGTGTTATTCCGCGCCTTGTTGATATGGGTGTCGACCCGTATCTCATCGCACCAACACTCGCGCTCGCAATGGCACAGCGGCTCGTGCGCAAAGTCTGCCCTGGCTCGGGACTCGAAGAAAAGGTAAGTGGCTCCTTTAAAGTCATGTTTGAAAAGCAGTTTGAGACTCTTCCTGAAGCTCACCGTATAAAGCGTGTGCCGCCACTCGATACTATTTTGCGACTGCAGGCATCGCCGGAGTGTCCAAACGGCACGCGTGGTCGTACTGCAGTTATAGAGACTCTCGAGATCACTCCAGAAATTGAAAAGCTTATTCTTGAAGGTGGTTCAGAGGCGCAGATGTATGAAGTCGCACGAAAAAATGGTTTTGTCTCAATGTACGAAGATGCACTTATCAAAGCACTCCGTCATGAAATCCCTTTTGAAGAAGTGAATGGTTTGGGCGGTAGTGGTTCTTTTATGAAAGCGATTGAAGAAGATATGGAAACAACTCCCTCACTTCCTGTCGATAACAGCCATATGACGATAGGGGAAGGGGGCGTATAATATTCCTATGAAGATACTTCTTGTAGACGACGACGCGTTCCTTATAGACATGTACGCTGCAAAGTTTTCGAGTTTGGGACACAGCGTTGACACTGCAAAGTCAGTCGAGTCTGCCCTCGAGAAACTTCGTACTGGAGGAGTCTACGATGCGGTGCTGCTCGACATGATTTTGCCAGGCATGACTGGCCTCGATCTGCTTACCACTATGAAACAAGAAAATATTTTAGGGAAAGCGAAAGCAATTGTGCTTTCAAATCAGGGTGATCAGCGAGATATCGATGCTGCATACAGTGCGGGTGCGGAAGGATACATAGTGAAGGCGCATATGATTCCTAGCGAAGTCGTTGCCGAAGTCGCATCTATCGTGGAAGGAAAGAAATAAAACTATATGGTAGCAATTAATTACAAAAAAGAGCTCGAAGACATCATTGATATCGTTATCGGTGAAAACGGATCTGATATCCATTTTTCTGTGGGTTCGCATCCCATGATCCGCGTTTCGGGGTCACTTATACCGCTTCTCAAAAAGCCCACATTGAACGAAGGTGATGTCACCGAGTTCATCCGTGTACTGCTCACACCCCAGCAGTATAGTGAGTATACGACCAAGCGCGAAATAGACTTTTCATATGACTATAAAGACGGACTTCGTTTCCGTGGAAACGGATTTTACCAGCGAGGAGCAATGGCAATTGCACTTCGTTTTATTCCGAATGTTATCAAAACGATGTCTGAGCTTGCGCTCCCACCCATCCTCGAAACATTCTGTCATCGTCCACAAGGATTTTTCCTGTGTGTAGGTCCGGTGGGTCAAGGAAAATCGACCACACTCGCATCGATGGTAGAACTTATCAATACGAGTCGTTCCGAGCACATTGTTACCATTGAAGATCCTATCGAGTTTATTTTTGAGCCAAAGAAGTCACTCATCGATCAGCGCGAAGTGCGTGTCGATACCGCAGACTTTCATACGGCACTTCACTCAGTATTTAGGCAAGACGTCGACGTCATTATGGTCGGTGAGATGCGAGGTCAAGAAACCATCAGCACCGCAGTGACCGCAGCTGAGACTGGCCACCTCGTGCTCTCGACACTTCACACCAACAACGCCGCACAAAGTATCGATCGCATCATCGACACGTTTCCTGCAGGGCAGCAAGACCAGATCCGTATTCAGCTTGCGGGCTCTCTCCTCGGTATTTTTTCACAGCGTCTTATTCCGCGTATTGCAGGTGGTTTGGTCCCTACCTATGAGCTGCTTATCAACAACAACGCCGTCGCAAACCTCATCCGCGAGCGCCGCACTCATGAAATCCAGACAGTCATTGAGACTGGGTCTGAGTACGGCATGATCGAAATGAATCGTTCGCTTGCTGACCTCGTGCAACGCGGTGAGATCACGGTTGAAAACGCGTTTGCGCATTCCCTTAATCCGAAAGGACTCGAGCGTCTTCTATAATATTTATAATTTATGCTTTTTGCGTATACAGGAACAGATCCAAGTGGAGAAACAAAAGAGGGCACCGTTGATGCGCAAAACATCGATGTTGCCATTTCTTCGTTGCAGCGCAGGGGCTACATCATCACAGCCATCGAGCCTATTTCTGAAAATAAAAACTTTGGGGGTACCTTGTTTAGTACACATATTACGTACTTTGAGCATGTCTCAAACAAAGAGATTGTTATGTTTTCGCGCCAAATCGCCACACTCTTTGAAGCACAGGTGTCGGCGTTACGCATCTTCCGCTTGCTCGCAACCGAAGCAGATAATCCACTTCTTCGCCGTATTCTCGAACAAATCTCAGACGATGTGCAAGGGGGTAGCTCTATTTCTGTCGCAATGGCGCAGCATCCAAAGGTATTTTCGCCGTTTTATGTATCTATGATCAAAGCTGGTGAAGAGTCGGGTCGCTTAAACGAAGTGTTTATGTATCTTGCAGAGTACCTCGACCGCACCTATGAAGTGATGTCGAAGGCACGAAACGCACTTATTTACCCAGCGTTTGTGGTCGCAACGTTCATCGGCGTGATGACACTCATGATGACGATGGTGATTCCACAAATCGCTGGCATCATCAAAGACTCAGGGCAGACAATACCGATTTATACGCAAATAGTCATTGGTATATCGGGTATCATGACGCACTACATCGGTCTCGTCATCATTTTCTCGGGTCTTTTGGGCGCAGCATCATGGCGCTTTGTACGTACCGATATCGGCGCTCGCACTATGGATGAGCTCCGGATCGCTGTCCCCGGTATCGGTGATTTGTTTAAGAAGCTCTATCTTTCACGTATCGCAGATACAATGTCAACGCTGCTTCAAAGCGGTCTCTCAATGGTAGTAGCACTCGAGATTACCTCTGAGGTGGTGGGAAATAAAGTCTATGAGGAGATTCTCATTACCTGTATTGAGGATGTAAAAGGTGGCAAGTCGGTCTCGGAGGCATTTGCTCAGTTTCCCCAAATCCCTGGCGTTATGACACAAATGATAAAGGTGGGAGAAGAGTCAGGGAGTCTCAGTACTATTCTTGAAACACTCGCGAAGTTTTACAGGCGAGAAGTAGATAGTGCTGTCGATACCGTAGTGGGCTTGATCGAACCAGTGATGATAGTGGTGCTCGGTCTGGGAGTGGGCTTTCTCCTTGCGGCAGTGCTGGTGCCGATCTACAACATCTCCAACACGATCTAGTGTAAAGATGCTGCTGTCGTGAGCTATCTCCGCGTGACATATTTCACACCCGCTCCGACGCCTGCGGCACCACAGTGGACGGAGAAACATGCTCCCAGCAAGTTTCTCTCACTCAGGCTCAAAATATGTCACGCGGAGAAGTTGCACAGCTGTCCACAGGGGACACACTATACCTGGCTCTGAGAGCCTATACTATAGGTAAGCCACTTATAAAACGTAGGGCGGCCGTTATAAAGCAATAATTTTGAGACGAATCTCATTTATGAGTATCAATACAAAGAGAGGCTTCACCCTCATGGAACTCCTCGTCGTCATCGCAATCATCGGCATTCTCGCCTCTGTTGTGTTGGCGTCACTCAACACCGCACGTTCAAAGGGCGCAGATGCGGCCGTAAAGTCAAGCATTAACAACTCTCGTGCGCAGGCTGAGCTCTACTACGACAGCACCGGTAATAGTTATGCTGGTGTGTGTAATGCAGTTACAGGTATTCTCAACATGAAGACTGGTGCTGACAATGCAAACGGCGCAGGTACTGTTGGTTGTTATGACGTTGCAACGGCATGGGCACTTCAGGGACAGCTTGTCGCAAACAACACTCAGTACTATTGTGCTGACTCAACAGGAAAGTCTTCGACTTCATCCACAGCCCTCCCACTAAACCAAACAACTTGTCCATAATCTACTCACGTAGACCAAACAAAAACAACCGGCAATGCCGGTTGTTTTTGTTTTACGTGGCTGCGTACTATACTTACCTAATGACATTTGTGACGGCGCTCATCGGATTTCTTTTCGGGGTCATCATCGGAAGTTTTTTAAATGTCGTCATTTTACGCATGCACACCAAGCGCGGTCTCGGCGGCCACTCGCATTGTATGTCGTGTGGCAAGCGCCTCGGTGTGTTCGAGCTTATACCTGTTCTTTCGTATCTCGTTCTTTTCGGCCGCTGCAGGTTTTGTGGGGCCGCTATCTCGCCGCGATATATACTCATCGAGCTTATAGCTGGCATACTCTTTGCGTATGTATTTACACTCCCGATCGCGCCACTCCTCATGCTTGTCCATCTTATATTTCTCTCGCTTCTCCTCGTGGTATTCGTGTACGACCTAGAGCATCTTATTATTCCCGACGAGTATGCGCTCGGACTTTCTCCTTTTGCGCTTGTGCTCGGCATGTCGCAGCTCGAGACTATTTCTGTGCTCAATATTGGCGGACTTCTGGCGGGAGCACTTTGCTCGTTTGTGTTTCTCGGTGGGCTCTGGAAAGTTTCTGGTGGGCGGTGGATTGGACTCGGAGATGCAAAGCTCTCTGTACCGCTCGCACTTGCGGTGGGGCTCATGAATACTTTTTCACTCATTGTGTTTGCGTTTTGGATCGGCGCTGCCATAAGCATTGCGCTGCTCGTCTTCGCCAAGCTTCTTCTAAGTGGACAAAAACGCTTACGCTTTTTTCATACTCCACTTACAATGAAAGCTGAAGTGCCGTTTGCACCTTTTCTCATCGGCAGCTTCCTCATTGTTTATTATGGATATGCCGACGTCTTTCAAGTCACCGATAAAGCGCTCACCTACGTGCTTTCGTTTTTCTCTTGAGCGCGGATTTACTATTGCCGAAATAGTCGTGGTCATTGCCATTATTGGCTTTGTATTTATGGTGGTCGTCGCTCGATATAGAGATTTTGATAGTACCTCTGTGCTTAAAAACCTTGCCTATGAAGTGGCGCTTTCAGTACGCGAGGCACAAGTAATGACTATTTCTACGAGCAACATCGGCGGCGGTAATATTCTCCAAAATCAAGGTCAAAATTCCTACGGTATCAATTTCACGGCAAATAGCAGTACGTACGAGATATTCAGCGATAGCAATACTAATAAGAGCTACGACGCTCCGGGCGAGCTCATCAAGCAGATTGCTCTGTCGCAAGGGGCACAGATCGCTTCGCTCGGTGAACGACGATCGGGAAGTGGCGCCACAGTATTTCCCATCACCTCCGCCACTATTACCTTTGTACGACCACACCTCGACACATCATTTGTTACCTCATCCAACTCCCTCAACGTCATTGAGGTACTAGCCACGATACAGTCTGTCCGTGGAGCATCTCGTACGATTCGTATTTTGAAGTCAGGACGTATTCAAGTTCAGTAAGTATGATGAAAAAAACTTCACAGTATAAGGGATTCTCGCTCGTTGAAGTGCTGGTTGCTACTGCGCTGTTTACTGTAGTGGTGGTCATTGCGGTCAGCGCACTTTTGGTGATTCTCGACGCAAACCGAAAGGCTCAAAATATTGCAAACACGATCAACAACACCTTTTTTTCATTTGAAACGATGACTCGCCTTATGCGTACGGGTGCGGGGTATCATTGTGGCGCTGGGGGAGCCCTCACCACACCCCAAGATTGCGCCACAGGCGATACGCATATGTACTTTACAGACGACCGCGGGCAGTTTGTGCATATTTGGTTTGATACGAGTAGTGCTACGGGTACCATTATGGAAGAAATAGATAGTACCAATAAAAATGGCACGGCTTTTGATGCGGCGTATCCGCTCACGACAGATGATTTCTCTGTTCAGCAACTACTGTTTACGGTTACGGGTTCGCAGCCAGTGTCGGGAGGTGACCGAGCTCAACCCATGACGACCATTGTTCTCTATGGCATCACCAATAAAAATGGACGCGGCGACTCAGACTTGAAGCTCGAGTCCACAGTGACGCAGCGCATTCTCGATATATAAGTATATGTTTCATCTCAAAAAGAAAAAAAGAGGAAAGAACGGGTTTACGCTTATTGAGGCGCTCGTCGCTATTACTATTTTGACAATATCGATTGAGGGACCAATGGTTGCTGCGTCGACTGGTCTCAAAAATAGTACCTATGCGCGCGACCAGATTGTTGCGTTCTATATTGCACAAGAGGGTATCGAGATGATCCGCTCCATTCGTGACAGTAATGCACTAAATAACGCCCCGTGGCTTACGGGTATTGATGCATCATGTGCCAACGGCGCTGGTTCTGGCTGTGGTATCGATATTCGCAATAGAAACTTCATTGATTGTGCAGGCGGTAGTGGTACTGCATGTAACATCTACTATGATCCCAATGGTCTTATTGCTGGAGGTGGAGGAATACGCGGAATCTATAGTCATGTGTCGGGCGGTACACAGCAGACTGTCTACAAACGCTCTCTTAAGATCCTCCCTATCAATGCACAAGAATCGACGATCGATGCAACCATCACCTGGATCTCTCGAGGTGTTACAAAGACTATTACGGTGCAGTCGCGCCTCTTTAACCAATACGACAACCTCGGTGTTGTTTCGATGCATGAGCTACCTACACTTACGTGTGCTCCGCTTGAAAAAAATTCTGTATGATGCAAAAACTTTTTCAGAAGCTCGGACCAAAACGAAACGAAGGCTTTGCGCTCCTGATCGCCGTACTCGTGTCGTCGGTAGTGCTCGCAGTCGGTATTTCAATGATCAATATCACTCTTAAAGAATATCTTTTTTCTGGAATCGGACGCGAGTCGGAGATTGCATTCTATGCAGCTGATGCCGGTATGGAGTGTGCGCTGTACTGGGATACTTCTTCGCAAGGAGGGAAGTTCAATATTGGAGCAAATGTGAGCAATGTTTCATGTATGGGTGTATCAAGCGCATCAAATGATGGACCTCCTACAGGAAATAATAATGGTGTCGTCCAAAGTGGTGAGCAGATTACGACTCAGTTTGAGTGGATATCAAGCGGGCAGCCTGTATGCTCAAAGATTGGTATCACTAAGTATTATGATCCCTCTAACCCTGTTTCTATGGGTACACTCGGCACCTGTGCCGCAGGGG